>JAYUWZ010000361.1:0-4074 GCA_043753265.1 Verrucomicrobiaceae bacterium | reverse complement strand
AGCAGCAGCGCCGGTTGTATGATGCGCGGTCGCGCGAGCTGAGCGCGCGCGCGGAGCTGATCAAGAGCATTACGCGACTGTGGCTGGCGACGGGGACGGTGCTGGAAAATCTCGGAGTGAGCTACGACGAGGATGACAAGGCGGCGGGGAAGCGGAAGGCTGCGCCGGCGCCGGTGCCAGTGAAGCCGGCGGTGAAGGCGAGTGTGCCGGTGAAGAAGAAGGGGCGGTAAAACGTCCAACGTCCAACGCCCAACATCCAACGTCCAATGGAAGGCGCAGTGCGGAGGTTGTTTTAGTGAAGGCTTACGCCTCATTATTTTCAGTAGGTGAACGAAGCCCAAGCCAATCGTGAATTGACCAGCGAGGAGAAACACCTCGCTCAATGGATGATTGAGCATGGCGAGCCAGAGGCGATTGAGTATTTGCCGCAGCTTGAGCGGGCGATGGTTCTGCCGACGCGTTGCCCTTGTGGCTGTGCGAGTATCGATTTTAGCATCGACGGTCAGCCACAAGGGAAAGGGGGATTTGATATCATTGCAGACTTCCTTTTTGGGGAGGATTCGGAACTTTGTGGTGCCTTTTTGTTCGCCCAAGAGGGACGGCTTTCTGGCTTGGAGGTTTATGGATTTGGCGTAGAGGCCCCGCGGACACTGCCCCCTCCGGGTGTCCTTCGTCCGTTTGATGATGGCACTGCGAACGCCTGATAGGGCGCGGTGAACCGATGAGTCCGGTGCCTTTCCTCAAAAGAAAGGCGGCCGGCGCCCCCACTACAAAGCGCCGGCCGCCCCCAACCAAAAGTGTTGCTACAAAGGAGAATACGCGGGATTGGGGATTGCGCAAATGACACACGCATTTTTCATGTTGCTGTGTGGGTGGGGGTTTGCGGGCGATTAGCGGGGCTGATGGTGGGTTGTCATCAACTGGCAATGTGAGTTTCGGTATAGGGCCTTCGCAAACGCGGGCGAAGCCTTGGACTGCATGTGGCAATCCTAGGCGCGACGCCGCTTTCGCCTTGCGAATGGTGGTTCATCGCGGCGGCAAGTGTTTGAACCGAGACACCGTTACCGCGAAAAAGTAAGCCCCTCCTCCCCCGCAATCCCTTCCGAAGGCGGCGTCGCGCTTACGGTTGCTCCTCGCTCCGCTCGGCCCCTTCGGGCTGCTTCGCAGGCTTTCTCGCTCCGCTCGAATGCCGCACGCAGTCCAAGGCTTCGCCCGCGTTTTCGGAGTCTTCAGTGCTACTTCGGAATCACTGGGCGCTTTTGCTCTTTATCCAGGCGGGTTTGGAGGTCGGGGGGTAGGGCGCTCCATTGGTCGGTGAGCCATTTTTGGGCGGAGGTGTCGTCGGTCTTTCGCCATTCGCGGAAGAATTTGCCGACTTCGTCGGAGCGCAGGGTGGGGTCGTTGATACCCATGGCGGTTTGCATGGCGGTTTGCGGGGCTTGGTCGAGTTGCGCGGAGCCGAGGCCCACCCGGGCGATGTCTGTTTCGGGACTGGCGGGGGCGGTTTGCAGCCATTTGGCGAGGCCGGGTTGGTCGGTGGCGGCCCAGGAATTGAATGCGCCCTTGGTGGCCTCGGTGCGGGATTCGTCCTCGGGCAGGGTGCGGATCCATTCGATGGCTTTTTGGGGCTCGATGGCACCCCAGGTGGTGCCTAGGTGGTCGATGACGCCGGCTTTCATCTCTTTGTCCTCCAGCTTTTCGCCCCACGCCACGGCGGCCTGGATGTCGGTGGCCGCCCACATGGTGGCGAGGACGGCGGCGGTATGATTGCGCGCGTCCCCGGGTGGGAGCTTGCCGATCCACGTGGCGGCGGAGGCCGGGTCGTCGGCACCCCATGAGTTGATGAGCGCGGTGCCAAGGTCGATGCCGCTTTTGGCGGCGAGCATGGGTTGAAAATATTCGGCGGCAGCGGCGGGGTCTTGTGTGGCCCAGGCACTGGCGAGGGCGACGCGGCCGAGTTCCTTGTTTTCGTTGCTGGAGAGGGTCTCCACCCATGCGGCGGCGGCCTTGGGATTGAGGTCGGCCCAGGTGGAGACGAGCGTGTTGAGGATGTTCTGCGAGGTGGAGCCGCTGCCCGCAAACCACGCGGCGGCGGCGAGGGGATTGACGCGCGTCCAGCCCTGTACAAGGTTCCCGAGCGTCTCTTCCTTGAGGGGGCCGGTGGTGTTGGCCTCGATCCACTCCCGGGCGGCGCCGGGATCGGTGGCTGCCCATTTTTCGATGGTGGCACCGAGAGTTTCGCTGAGGAGCAGGCCGGCCTTGAAGTTTGCTTTCGCGTATTCCGCGGCGGCTTTCGGGTCCTTTGCGCCCCAGGCGGCAAAGAGCGCGCGCATGAATGCCATGCGGTCATTGGCATCGGGAATTTTTGCGCCGGTGGCGAGTGCGAGGGCGATGTCCTTTTCCACGAGGCGGGCTGCGAGGTCGCGCAGCATGGTGAGGCGCTTGTCGCGGTCGGTGGTGCCCATGGCCTCGCTGAGGGTGCTCATGGCGGACTGGGCGTCGGGGCTGTTGCCGAGGTCCTGCGCAGAAAGCGGAGTGCCAGGAGTGGAGCCGGCGGTGCCGGGCTGGGATGCAGGGGTAACAGGGATGGCAGCGGGCCGGTTGAAAAGCGCCATGGCTCCGACGCCGATGGCGATGCCGCCAACGACGAGCAGGGCGGGGAAAAGGAGGCGCTTTTGCTCGGACATGCGTCGAGTATAGGTATTTAAGATTTAGGAGTTAAGATTTAAGATTTGGGTTCCCGCGAGGGATGAGTGGTTCTCCAGGCATATGGGCAAAAGGGTGAAGGGTGTGAGGCGAGGGGGAAATTTAAGATTTGGGCCGTCATTTGGGCGCTCCGCATGAGACGTGCTTAGAAGGTGGGGCTGTCCTATTCCAGAATGCACATTTTGATTATTGAAGATGAGAAGCTCCTCGCGGAGCCGATTTCGCTAGCTCTTAGCAGTGCCGGGCACACGACTCAGGTGGAAACTGATGGGGAAGCGGGGTTTGCGGCAGCGAGGACCGGGGGTTACGACCTCATTGTGCTGGATGTCAGCCTTCCGAACCTGAATGGGTTTACACTACTGGAGAAGCTGAGGGCAGAACGCGCGCCGACACGGGTGATTATGCTGACAGCCCGGGGGGATTTGGACGATCGATTGAAGGGGTTGCGCGCTGGGGCGGACGATTATCTTGCGAAGCCGTTTGCGCTCGAGGAGTTGGTGGCGCGCGTCGAGGTGGTGGGTCGTCGCGCGCCGACGATCGAAAAGCGGTCGATTTTCAATGTCGCGGACGTGTGCATGGACACAGAGCAGCAGCGGGTGACGCGGAATGGCGAGACGGTGTCGATGTCGCCACGGGAATACCAGTTGCTCCGGGTGTTCATGGAGGAGCCGGGCCGGGTATTTTCCCGTGATGAGATTTGCGTGAGGGTGTGGAACCGGCAGCACGAGTACGACACACGCACGCTGGAGGTTTACATCGTGAGGCTGAGGAAAAAATTGGACGACGGGAGGAAGGAGCCGTTGTTTGAGACGGTGCGGGGGGTGGGGTATGTGATGCGGGATGTGGGGCGGGGGATGTGAGAGGTGGAGACGTGAGACGTGAAATGACGAATGACGAATGACGAATGACGAGGCGCTATGGGGCGGAGATTTGCAGGCGGAGGAGGCGGACTGGGGTGGAGGTGATGGGGGTGTTGTCGCGGACGATGATGGTTTCGATGGGGCCGTTGGTGGTGCGGGAGACTTGGGTGGTGGTTGCGGTGTTTGGCGCGTCGCCCGCGGGGCTGTAGGTGGAGCCATCGGTCCATAGTGCGACCGCGGCGGTGGCTTGCACGGTGTAGGTGATGTCGCTTGCGAGGAGGGGGCGCGTGAAGGTGAGAGTGAGAAAGCGATCAGGGCCGATGACGATGGTGCCTCGCTGGGGAAGCGGGGTGAGGCTTGCAAGCAGGGGCTCGGCGGCGAGGGCGTACTCGAGGACGTTGAGCAGGCCGTCTTTGTCGGGGTCGGCGGCGAGCTGTGCGTTTGCGCCCGAGGCGGGCGCGCCGAATTTCTGGATGCGCCAGACGTCGCGGGGCGCGAGTTCGTCGGC
>JAYUWZ010000360.1:0-4078 GCA_043753265.1 Verrucomicrobiaceae bacterium | reverse complement strand
CGACCGCCTTTGCGTCGCCCTCAATGCCTTCATGGATGACCAACATTTGGTCGCCTCTCAGTGCGCCATCCGGAAATGACTTTTGGCAACCGCTCTATCTGAGTGCCATTCACATCACGAGTGATATGAGAACGCCGTCGCAAATTTCCCCGTTCCTTCCGCCTGAAGGCGGGACTCCATACGGCCTACCCGACCTTCAATTTCCCCTCGATTGAATCATCGAGCGTCTTTCCGAGCATCGCGCCGATCAGCATCTTCACCCCCGCCACGGTATTCCCGTGCTTGTTGTCCCAATAGTATCCCTCGGAAGGCGCGACTTTGATCACCGTGATTCGCGGGTCATCCACCCCTTCCGTAAACCACGTTTTGATCACCGGCTTCCATAGCTCTTTGATCTTCTCCTTGTCGCGCGAGATGCTCGCCGTTCCGTGAAGGAGGAGAAAATCGGAATGCGCGGACCCTTGGAAAAACAGCTTTACCTCCGAATCCAGCGCCACCTCTTCATTCTTGTGGCTATCCGCAGGGCTCAGGAACCAGAGATTCCCCTCGTCGTCGACCTTCTGCACGCTCATTGGCCTCGCCGCTTCGGATCCGGGGACGGTCACCGCAGTGCAAAAGAAACAAGTCTGCGCCTGGTTGATGAGTTCCTTGATCTTGTTGATCGCCTCCTCGCCCCCGAGGTCTTTGTGATTCTGTTCCGGCTGATTTGCGTTGATGGAGTCCATGATGTTCGCGGCTATCCACCGCTGAAATCATTTCGCGAAAGAGCACCCATCCGGCCTTGTAAAGTAGCGCGGACTTCCAGTCCGCCATTGAGCCCCTTCTAATTCCTGTCATCTTGAGAACCATAAAGAACACTTCTGGAAGGTGTTAGGAATGGGCGTTAAGGGAAATGGTGCTTTTTTGCGAATTTGGACGGTTATTCCACCCAAGCGCACACCGCGACGAAGTGAGGTCCCTCCACTCGTTCCTCGGTCGGGATGACGCGTTTTTTTAAGGCGCTTCGCGCCACCTTCGATGTGAATGCCCGCCGGGGACTCGAACGTTTCGGTTCATCTCCGCACAAACAATCACGCCCGCGTTATAGTTCTCAAGAATGACAGTGTAAAGTGAGACTAAACAAATATGAAGTCTGCGCTACTGATCCCAAGGAGTTAGCCTACTTTGCTGGAGCCACGGGCGTCGCTGGTGCTGGTGCCACTGGCGTCGGGGCGGGCTTGGCAGCCACCGGGATCTTCTCTTCCTGCGCGCGGAAGGTTTCCTTGCCGTCCTTCTTCGTCACGCGGCCTTGGAGCACTGTGGCCTCTGGCAGCTTCTCCGCGTATTCTGCGGGCAATTTCCACAATGGTCCGGGCACTGAGAGCGAGCCGCCTTTCTTCGCGATTACGCGGTAATAGCGATGCAGCGAAGTCAGCTCCACCTCCGCCACTTTTACCGTGGCGACCAGGTTCTGGTTGGGCCGCTTGAGCGTCACGGATTTTTGCTGCATGCCCACGATCTCCTCCGCGCCAAACACGTCCGGGAGAAAGTCCAGCCGGTTGCTGCCAAACACCAGGTATTCATCGGCAATGCCAATCCAGGAAAGGCGCACACCGCCACCCGGCATCGGCGCAAAGTTCGGCTCACCGGGCTGCGCGGGCTTGTCGACACGGAAAGGCACGGGCGCGCTCCACTCGCTCCACACGTTGCCGGAATTCACCCTGGCGCGGATGAAATAATTCCGTCCGGTGGTCAGGAACGTGTCGGTGAACGCGTCGAATTTCAGGATGGGGGTCATCGCTTCCACCGCCTCAAAGTTTGGGGCTACGAATGAGAAATCGCGCTCTGGCGACACCTGCCACCACACGCGCCGCGCGGGCGGCCGCGTCTGGAGATTGAATGACGGCGTGCTTTGAAAACGCCCGCCCTTCGCCACGGGCACAATCGCCACGCTGGCCAGCACCGACTTTGGCGCCGGGTCATACTCGTAAGACACGTGGGCGCTGCCTTTGTCCGCCTCGAGGCGTACGACGTTGTCGCCCTTGGAAAACAACGGGAGCGCATTGCGCGAGCACTGCATCCGCACCACGATTTTGTCCGCGGGCGACTTGGTGGTGATGGCGGCCTTGAATACGATTTCCTTGGGGCTCACGGTTTCGCCCGTGGTTTCGTTGACCACCTGCAAAATCGGAAACGGCTCCCGCACAGTCAGCACGCCTTTATCGTCAATCTCCCGTGCCTTTGCATTGATGCGATGCTCGATGGTCGCCAGCGCAATCGCGGAAATCTTTGCCGTGTCCGCATTCGACATTCCACCCGCCAGCGTCTCCGGCGGCACGTCGCAGAGCCACGTGATCGATTCACCCTCCTGAATGGTAAAGGCGCTCAGCGGGGCCGGTCCTGTCTTGAGCCGGATGGGCTTGGGCTCCGTCGGTGCCACGTACTCAAAAAGCGCGGCGTTGTAAGCCGACTCGGCGCGGCTCATCTGCCCGTGCTTGCCAAAGACTTTCGTGCGCAGCGCGAGGAAAGGGTCGTTGCGAATTTCTTCCGCCGATGCGAGCGACCGGTTGTCGAGCCGCAGGTAACAGGCGTTCTGGTCGCCATCCACCATATGCCACCCGCCATCATACTGGAACTCCGCCGCAAGGTGACCGTTCAGCGATACATGCCGGGCCGGGATGTCGAACATCCACGCAATGCGCGCGAGCGAAACGGTGTCGTCGCCGCACTGGGTGTAGCCCCAGAAATTCAGCGCCGCCAGCGGTTCCTGAGACAGCGTCGTTCCGGTGCCTTCATGTGAGCGCAGGTCCGACCAGACAGTGAAAAGCCGCTCGATAGCGATACGTCCCCCGGACATACCCAGTGTGGCTTTGAATCCCTCCGGCGTGGAAAAATTGCGCCCGTTCACCGCGAGCAGACTGCCGGTGATCGGCTTGCTGCCTGTATTGGAAAGCGTGATGCGCTTCGTGAATGTCCGCGCGCGTGTCCCGTGCTCCTCGTAACCGCGCGGATCGCGCAGGTGCGAATCATCCACGGGGGAGCGAAGTGCGACCGTCTGCGTCTCGCCCGCCTTGATGTCGAATTCAATGGTTTCCGCCGCGGCAAAGTGCGCGGACAAAAGGAATAGCGAAAGAGCGCGATACATCGCCCGCATCATCGCACGCAAAACCCCGGCTGGGCAAGACCCACGGGAGACGCCCTACAGCAGCATCAGGGCGGGATTCTCTAGCAGCTTCTTCAACTCCCCGAGATAGGTGGCCGCGACCGCGCCATCCACCACGCGGTGGTCGCCACTGAGCGTCACCTTCATGCGCTGGCCGATCACGATCTGATCCTTTGCGTCCACGACGGGCTTTTTCACGATCGCGCCGATGGCCAGAATCATCGCCTGCGGGGGGTTGATGATCGCGCAGAAATCCTCGATGCCATACGCGCCGAGATTGGAGACGGTGATCGTTCCCCCCGCGTATTCATCCGGCTTTAGCTTCTTGCTGCGCGCGCGGCCGGCGAGGTCCTTCACGGATTCGCTAATCTCACGCAGCGTCTTTTTCTGCGCAGCGCGGATGACGGGCGTCACGAGCCCATCGTCCACGGCCACTGCGACGCAGAGGTTGATGTCCGCGTATTGGATAATCGCGTCGCCCGCAAAGCTCGCATTCACCGCCGGCACTTTCTGCGCTGCGACGATGACCGCCTTCAGCACGAAATCGTTCACCGTGAATTTGATGCCACCGGATGCCTCGCTGGCGGCATTGGCGGCGGCGCGGAATCCCATGAGCCCCGCGACGTCGACCTCGATGGTGAGGTAAAAGTGGGGAATGGTCGTCTTGCTGATGAGCAGCCGCTCGGCAATCACGCGGCGCATGCCGCTGAGCGCGATGCGCTGATCGCCCTCGCCTGCGGGAGTGGAAGCCACGGGTTTCGACGCCGGAGCCGCGGAAGAGGCTGCCGCCTTGGGCGCGCCGCCTTGCACATCCTTCGCCACGATGCGGCCACCGGGGCCGGTGCCCGTGATGCCTTTGAGATCCACGCCATCCGCAGCGGCAATCTTTTTCGCCAGGGGCGAGGCCTTCACGCGCTCCCCGCCGGAAGACGGGGC
>JAYUWZ010000359.1:0-4078 GCA_043753265.1 Verrucomicrobiaceae bacterium | reverse complement strand
GGGGCGGGATGAGCGGGGTGCGACGCTGCTGGCCGCTTTTTGCCAGGACGAGCAGGAGCTGGCTGTGGCTCATGATGCCCCGGATGGTGACCTGGGTGCCCTGTGGCATGGTGGCGCTGTCCGGCAGGCCTGCTGCACGGGCGTCGTTGAAGCCGAAGCATGCGGTGACAATATCGGGGCGCAATTCGGCGATATCGCGCTGGAGCCATGCGAGGCCCTGGGCGCTGGAGTAGCCGGGGCAGGCGAGGGGGATGACCTCGATTTCCCGTCCTGGGTGGCGTTGGCGGAGCGCCTCTTCGAGAAGCTGTGGGTATGTTTTTTCCGCTGTGTCAAAAGTACCCGGCCGGGTGCGATCCTGCGCGACGGGCACGCGGTAGCCGAAGGTGATCGAGTCGCCGAGACAGACGACACGGAGCGCGGGCTTGGCGGAGAATTCGCGGTCCATGCGCACACTCGAGCTGTTAGTGGAGACGGGGGTGAAATCCCACCAGACACCCCTGAGGCCGGGCTTGAGCCGCCACACGAGCAGCGGGTCGAACTCAAACATGCCGGAGGTGTTGGCCCCCTGGGTGTCCTCGCGGAGTTGCGGGGAGGTGACGAAGACCTCGAGAGGGTCGACGCGGTTTGTGAAGATGCGAACGGCGCACTCGGCAATCCCCAGCACCACCGGTACGAAGAATACGGCAATGAGGGTGAGGACGAGTTTGGAGCGCAGCCTTGGCATGGGGGCAAGGTGCGGAGGTGGTGGGGAAAGGAAAAGCGGAAAGCAAAGACTGAATGAAGGTGGATGGCGCTATCCGAGTGGCATGAGAAAGCACAGCCGTAGGCCACTTTGTCTTCGGTTTTCTGTGCCGGGCGTTGCGTTGGGTGTGGGGTCGCGATAGGAAGAGGGAAATCACTGCATGAAGGCTGGATTGCGAGCGCGCGTCATTGCCGAGTGGCGCGGATATAATGAGAAACCGTTCCCGCGACACGACGCGAAGGGAGCGGCGGATCTGATTGCCCAGGTGATGAAGGAGATCGGGCTTGGCGATCGACTGCGCGAGGAGCAGGTGCTCTCGGCCTGGAAGGAAGTGGTGGGGGATTTCATCTCGCAGCATTCCACCCCACGCAAGCTGGTGGATGGCGTGCTACAGGTGCGCGTGTTGCAGCCCTCGATGCTTTACGAACTGGACCGTACGATGCGCCCGGAGATTTTGCGCAAGCTGAAGGCGCGATTCGGGAAGATCGTGCGCGATGTGCGCTTTCGGGTGGGATGAAGACGTGAGACGTGGAGAGGTGAGAAGTGGAGAAGAGCCCCACCCTGCGCTCCTCACCTCGCCAACCGTGACGTCTCACGTCTCACGTCTCACTTTGAGGGTGCTTGTCGCTATGCTCCGGGGGTGGTAGAGGCTGGCGCATGACTCCCACCCGAGAACGTCCCCGCCTCGCCTTCTGGCAGATTTGGAACATGTCGTTTGGATTTTTGGGGATCCAGTTTGGGTGGGGATTGCAGATGGCGAATATGTCGCCGATTTACAAATACCTCGGTGCGGAGGAATCGCAGCTTCCGTATTTGTGGCTCGCGGGACCGCTCACGGGCCTGCTCATCCAGCCAATCGTCGGTGCGATGAGCGACCGGACGTGGACTCGCCTCGGGCGGAGGCGTCCGTATTTTCTGGTAGGTGCGATCATTGCCTCGCTGGCGCTGGTGGCCATGCCTCACAGCAGCGAACTGTGGATGGCCGCGAGCCTGCTGTGGATTTTGGATGCGAGCATCAACATCACCATGGAGCCATTCCGGGCGTTCGTGGGAGACAAGCTGCCGCCTAAACAGCGGACGTCGGGATTTTTGATGCAGAGCTTTTTCATCGGCCTCGGCCAGACCCTCGCCAATGCGCTGCCCTTCGTGCTGGCGACCTGGTTGGGAGTAAAGGGTGCGCTGGCGAGTGGCATCCCCATGACCACCTATTATGCGTTCCTGTTCGGAGCGGGGGCATTTTTGCTCGCCGTGCTGTGGACGGTGATTTCCACGCGGGAGGACCCGCCGGAGGACCTGGAGACGTTCCGCCGGGAGCATGCAGGCGGCGGGGTGCTTGGTGCCTTCGCGGGCATCGTCCCGGCGATACGCGCGATGCCCCGGACGATGAAGCAACTGGCGGTCGTGCAATTTTTCACGTGGTTCGCGCTGCCCTGCATGTGGCAGTTCTTCGGAATTGCGGTGGCGCGCGATGTGTTTCACGCCACGGATGTGGCGAATCCCTTTCAATGTACACTGGCAATGACGGCCTGCCTGGGGCACTCGGATTATTGGGCGGCATTCGGCGCGGCTTTCGCGGGCGAAACGGCATCGTTTGTGAAAAATGCCGCGGTGTTTGAGGAGGGGACGAACTGGGCGGGCTTGTGCTTTGCGGCATACAACGTGGTGTGTTTCGCCGTGGCCTTTTTGCTCGCGCCCATTGCCAATCGCTTTGGCGCGAGGCTCACGCATGCGATTTGCCTCATCATCGGAGGGGGCGGATTGCTGGCGACAGGGTGGTGCGCGACCCCGCATTCCCTGTGGTTGCCCATGGCAGCGGTGGGCATCGCCTGGGCGAGCATTCTTTCGCTCCCCTACGTCATGCTAGCCGGCTCGGTTCCGGCCTCGCGGATGGGCGTCTACATGGGGGTGTTCAATCTTTTCATAGTGCTCCCACAAGTGGCGATGTCGTTCCTCACGCCATTGATTTACAAGCCCCTCCTGGGAGGAGACCCGATGCACGTGGTGATGCTGGGCGGCGCCTCGCTGATTGTGGCCGCGGTGACCTTGAAGTTTGTGGATGAAGGGGCGGCTGGCTAGTGGAGACGGCGTGGCGTTTGTTCCTTATGCTGATTGTTGCAATGGTTCTGCCCCTCTTCGCTTGTGCGGAGGCTCGGGTGTGATATGGTCGCGCCTTGATGTTCGCTGCTCGCTTTTTGTCATTCGCGGTTGTCACCGCACTCACCACGCCACTGATTGCCCAGGATTCGCCGAAGGCCAAGGAACCGGCTCAGCCAGCCGGGGCGGCAGTGGTCGATCCCAATGCTCCCGCCACCTCGATCGCTCCTTTGCAACCTGCGCCAAAGGCGGGGCAGGGGGCCACGGCGGTGGAAGAGGCACCGGCGGCTCGCCCGATCTTGATGGATGTCCGGGAGATTACGGCGCAACTCCAGATATTTCTGGATCAGCAGCTTTTTTCACCCGGGATGATCGATGGCCGCTCGGGAAAATTTTTGTCGCAGGCACTGCGCCGCTGGCAGCGGGCAAACGGACTGGAGGAGACGGGCCAGCTCGACGCGAACGTGCCATACGATAAAATCTGGCCCGTTTACACCTACCACACGGTGGCGAAGGAGGACTTCAAATTCATCGGTGATCTTCCCGGGAAAACGAGCGTGCAGGCTACGAAGAAGTATCTGCCATACTCGAACTATGCGGAGTTCGTGGCGGAGCGCTACCACTGCTCCATCGAGTTTTTGCAGAAGCTGAATCCGGGGATGAAGTTTGGATCAGTGAAAGAGGGCGACCAGGTGCGTGTGCCCAATGTGGAGCCCTTCAAGCTCGAAGCCGTACCGCCGCAGGGAAACTACGCCCCGGTGGAGGCGTATAAAAACCGCCGCATCGTAATCAGCCGCCGCGATACCATTTTGGAACTCTACGAGGCGGACAAGATCATCGCGAGCATCCCAATCGCACCAGGCTCCCCCAAGAATCCCACGCCGCCGGGCAAATGGAAGATTCTGGGCGTGGCCTCGATGCCGAACTTCCGCTGGGATGCGGGAGTGCTGAATCACGGGGTGCGCACGGACAAATTTTACATGCTGCCCTGCGGGCCTAATAACCCGGTGGGTGTGGGCTGGCTCGGGCTGAACAAACCGGGCATCGGCATTCACGGTACGAACAACCCCTACAGCATCGGGACCTGGGCGAGCCATGGGTGCATGCGCTCCGCAAACTGGGACATCTCCCGGCTGAGCCGGATGGTGACCAAGGGGATGGAAGTTGAAATTAAGTAGCAGAGCGAAGGGGTGGATCCTCTTTTCCGGTGCAGTGGTGGCAGGCTGCTGCGATGCGATAATC
>JAYUWZ010000358.1:0-1782 GCA_043753265.1 Verrucomicrobiaceae bacterium | reverse complement strand
GCGGTTTCCTTGGGCGGTTCCGACCAGTCCTGGCCAACTTTCGCGACGTGTGTGCAGTGCTTGACGGCCTCGGCGTAGGCACCATTTCCGGTGCGCTTATCGATGCCGGTGTGAGCAGCAAGCAGCTGGATGATCCCGCCAAGGGCTTCTCATTCAACCACGACGGGCCTCTCGATATGCGCATGTCGCCCACCGGCCCGGTGAGCGCGGCGGACATCGTGAACTCGTGGAGCGAGGAGCAACTGGCGACTATTTTCTTTGAGCTCGGCGAGGAGCAGGCTTCGCGCAGGGTCGCGGCGCGCATCGTTCGCGAGCGCGCGGTGAAACCCTTCACGAGCACCCTACAGCTGGCCGAGTGCATCTGCCGGGTGATTCCCAAGCGCAGCCGCATTCACCCTGCTACAAAATGCTTCCAGGCGATCCGCATGACCGTGAATGCGGAACTGGAGTCGCTCTCCGCGGGACTCGAGGCGCTGGCCTCCCGGCTGGAGCCCGGCGGACGCCTCGCGGCGATCTCGTTCCATAGTGGCGAGGACAGGCTGATCAAGCACTTCATGAAGGACCGCGCCACCGAGTGGCTCGATCGTCCCGAGTGGCCGGCCCCGCGCCGGAACCCAATTCACATCTTCAAGCTGCTCACTCCACGCCCGGTGGTTCCCGGCGAGGATGAGCAGCAGGCGAACCCGCGCAGTCGCTCAGCAAAATTGCGCGTAGCAGAAAGGATCTCCAGTCATGGCCAATCAACATAAACACGCACAGGCATTCCCGCTCGCAGCCACGCTCATCGGCATCGCGATGGCAATCTGTGTGGTGAGCTTTTTCGTGAAGGCGCTGCTGGTCCGGCACCAGGTGGTGCAGGGGGGCGATCGCATCAAGCACCTGGAGCGTGCCCTCGCGGAGGTGAACGCAAAGAATGAGGCGTTTCTCTCCAAGAAAAACGATCTGACCTCCGTGCCCGCATTGCGCGCGGCCATGGCCAGCGGCTTTCTGAAGCTCCAGGCCATCGATGAGCGTTTCGTGATCACTGTCGCTCAGCCGCGCCCCGCGGTGGCTGCCGCTACCACTCTGGAGGGTCGTTGAGATTATGTCACTCACGTCGCGCGCCTGCATCGCTTGCTATGGATTCGCGGCCATCTTCACCGGGCTCTCCGCTCGGCTGGTGTATCTTGCGGTAAACAAGCACGAGTATTACTCGGCGCATGCCCGCGAGACCTACCAGGGAAAGGTGACCCTTCCGGCGAAGCGTGGTGCCATCATGGATGCCCATGGTGCCGTCCTCGCGCGCAACGAACCGCAGAAGAACGTCATCGCCGATGGCTCACTGCTCGTGTACGAGAAGAAGGAGGGGAAGAACAAGGTGATCGTGGACAATCGCCGCAAGGTCGCGGACCTCATCGCGGGCCCGCTGGGAATGACTCCCGAGGAAATCGTCGAGCGCATCAAGCCGACGGACAAATACGTGGTGCTGAAAAACAAGATCAGCGAGGATGTGGCGGCGCAAATAGAAGCGGCGCTGGGGGCGAATCGCAAAGGCATTCACTTTGAGCCGAATTTCGAGCGCGTCTATCCAGAGAAGCAGCTGCTCTGTCACGTCGTGGGATTTTACGGATACGAGGAAAATCGGAACGAGGCGGGGAAAGTGACCGGTGGCAGGTTCAAGGGTATCGAAGGCATCGAGCGCTCGATGGACGACTGGCTTTCTGGCCAGGACGGCTGGCGGCGCTTTGAAAAAGACGGTCTCGGCCGCGAGATTGTGAGCACACACAGCGAGGAGCGCGCGCC
>JAYUWZ010000357.1:0-4082 GCA_043753265.1 Verrucomicrobiaceae bacterium | reverse complement strand
GAGTTTTTCATCAAGCCCGACGAAGCCATCGAGGCTGTTCACGGCACGGTGGCGCCGTGGAGCGAGAGCGCGGACCTCTCCGTGCCGCAGGACAACTGGGGCTGGGAGCTGTGGCACCGCTATTGGGTGAAGGAGCGCGTCGCCTACTACGCCGGCATCGGCCTCGGCGCGGACGTGCTCGACTACCACTGGCAGGCGAAGGACGAGCTCGCCCACTACGCCCGTGCGTGCGTGGACATCCTGTTCAAGTTCCCATTCGGAACCGAAGAGCTCGAGGGCATCGCGGCCCGCGGAGCGTTCGATCTCACACAGCACCAAAAGCACAGCGGCCGGACTCAGGAGTTCTTCGACGAGGAAGTGAAAAACGCCTTCGCCAAGTGGACCGACGAGCAGCGCGCAGCACTGGTGGAGCGCAAGAAAGAGGAGCAACGTGCCAAGGGCGCTACCGGCATGACCGATGCCGAGGTCGATGCGTGGTGCGAGCGCCTCTTCAAGGGCAACTACGTCCCGCATGTCATCGAGCCTTCCGCAGGCCTCGATCGTCTCGCGCTCGCCGTGCTGGCGAATGCCTACACCGAGGTGGAAAAGACGGACGCCAAGGGCAACAAGGAGACGCTGACCGTGATGAAGATCCATCCCCGCATCGCGCCGGTAAAAGTGGGTGTCTTCCCGCTGCTCAAAAACAAGCCCGAACTCGTGACCAAGGCCCGCGAGGTGTACGGCGTGCTCAAGTCGCACATGGCATGCTTTTACGACGAAGGCGGCAGCATCGGCAAACGCTACGCCCGCCAGGACGAAGCCGGCACACCCTTCTGCATCACCGTCGATTTCGACACGCTCGGCGAAAAAGGCGAGGATCTGAAAGACACCGTGACCCTGCGCCATCGCGACGACGGCGCCCAGGAGCGTGTGAAAATCACCGACCTGCTAGGGAAGCTGCTGCCATTGGTGTCGTAAGCTGACAGCCGCGCTTCTATCATCACCCAACCACGCAAGCCGTACTCTCGTTGCGTGCGGCAACCGCTGTGCGCTCACAAATCGCCGGAACCGTCGGCGTGACGTGCCGCGCCTTGGACTGCGTGTGGCAAGCGTAAGCGCGACACCGCCTTTGGAAGGGACTGCGGGTGGGAATAGCTCACTTCCCCTCAATGATTGCTGTTTCGGTCTGCACGCTGGCTACTAATAATGAATCACTCCTCGCAAAGCGAAGGCGGTGTCGCGCTTAGGCTTGCCACACGCAGTCCAAGGCTTCGCCCTTGTTTTCCTCACGCTTGGTGACTTTCACCCCAAAAAGCAAAAGGCCGGGCTTTCGCCCGGCCTTTACTGAAATGTTTAAAGTCTAGTAAGCCGCCTGTGCGCCCTTCAGATTCTTCTTCTGAATCCAGGGCATCAGTGCGCGGAGCTTGGCGCCCGTCTTCTCGATCGGGTGCTGCTCGCCCTGCTTGAGGAGCGCGTTGTACTTCTTGTAGCCGCCCTTGTATTCCGCGACCCAGTCCTTGGCAAACTTGCCGCTCTGGATGTCCTTGAGCGCCGCTTTCATGCGCTTCTTCACGCTGGCGTCGATGATCTTCGGGCCGACGAGCACGTCGCCCCACTTTGCCGTCTCCGAGATGGAGAAACGCATGCCGGCGATGCCGCTCTCGTTCATGAGGTCGACGATGAGCTTCAGCTCGTGGAGGCACTCAAAGTAGGCCATCTCGGGGGCGTAGCCCGCTTCGATGAGCACTTCGAACCCGGCCTGCACCAGCGCGCTCGCGCCACCGCAAAGCACGGTCTGCTCGCCGAAGAGGTCGGTCTCGGTCTCTTCCTTGAAGGTGGTCTCAAACACGCCGCCGCGGGTTCCACCCACGCCCTTGGCCCACGCGAGCGCCACTTTCTTGGCCTTCTTGCTGGGGTTTTGGTAAATCGCGATGAGCGCGGGCACGCCTTTGCCCTCGGTGAACTGACGGCGCACGATGTGGCCGGGGCCCTTGGGGGCGACCATGATCACGTCCACGTTTGCAGGAGGAACGATGGTCTTGAAATGGATGGCGAAGCCGTGGCTGAACAGCAGAGTCTTGCCCTTGGTCAGGTTGGGAAGGATGTCCTTCTCAAACGCCGCCGCCTGCTTGGTGTCAGGCAGGCCCACGAAAATGACGTCGGCCTTCTTCACTGCCTCGGCAGTGGTGAAGACTTCAAAGCCCTTTTCCTTGGCGACCGCAATGCTCTTGCTGCCTTCGTAGAGGCCGATGATGACCTTGACGCCGCTGTCCTTGAGGTTGAGTGCATGGGCGTGGCCCTGGCTTCCAAAGCCAAGCACAGCGCAGGTTTTGCCTTTGAGCACGCCGAGGTCGGCGTCTTTGTCGGTGTAGATTTTTGCCATAGAAAAGGGGCGGGAGACTATCCCTGTGAACCGATTGGGCAAGCGCCGAATCACAGAAATCATAAGAGACGAACAGAGAACCCCGCGGAGCGGCACTGGAAGTTGAACCGCCAGGACGCCAGGACACCGAGGATTTGACCACAAAGAAACGAAGGCACCAACGGCAATACAGGGGAGCCGGAAGATCCGGAAAAAATGAGGAGGGAGCTTCCAATTCTACGCCAGTTTTTGGAGTGCGGCAGCCCTCTGCCGCTTTGGTGGGAGGTGGTTCTTGGAGCCGGCTGGCAGGAAATTCCTTCGCGAGTCTGCCATGCCTACGTAACACATACCGCCTCCGCCTTCGCCCACCAACCAAAGCGGCAGAGGGCTGCCGCACTCCACGAACTGGCGTAATAGAGCGCACGCCTTTTGCCTTTCGCCGCACCCACTTTTCACCACGCATTGCCATGAAGCGCTGACCTTCCTTGCGTCACCTTGAAGCACCTGCTTTCACACGGGAATGAGAATCCTGCTCTGCCTGTTGAGTGTCCTCACCTCCGCCCCGCTGCCGTTGGAGGCTGCGGCGCCTTTGAAGACCAAGCTCGTCATCTTCGTCTCCGCCGATGGCGTGCGCTGGCAGGATGTATTTTCCGGGGCGGATGAGACGCTACTCAACAAACCCGCGGGCGGGATTCGCGACACGGAAACCCAGATCCGGCGCGCGTGGTGGCGCGCCGAGCCCGCCGAACGTCGCAAGGTGCTCATGCCCTTTCTGTGGGAAGTCGTGGCTCGCGACGGTCAACTCTGGGGCAATCGCGACCGCGGCAGCCTGTGCGACGTCACAAACACGTTCAACTTCAGCTACCCCGGCTATCATGAATTCCTGGCCGGCTATGCCGATCCGATGATCGACAGCAACACGCCCGTCCCCAATCCCAACACCACCGTGCTCGAATGGCTGAATGGCCGCGACTCGGCGCGCGGACGCGTGGCTGCGGTGAATTGCTGGACCACTCTCTCGGCCATCCTCAACAAGGAGCGCTCCAAGCTGCCCATGTGGACCTATGGCGAACCCACACCCGCCGCATGGGAGAGCCCAAGGGTGCGCGATATCAACGAACTCGCAAAGCACACCCCCGTCCCGTGGGGCTCCGGCACGTGGGACTCCTTTGTATACTCCATCGGCCGCGACGTGATCGAGCGCACCAAGCCGCGCGTGATTTATGTAAACTTTGGCGAGCCTGACGAATGGGCGCACGCCACGCGCTACGACCGCTATCTCGACTCGGTGCGCAATGTGGACACCTTCCTCCGAGGCCTGTGGGAGACCGCGCAATCCATCCCCGAGTATCGCGGCGCCACGACCCTGCTCGTCACGACCGACCACGGGCGCGGCAATGGACTGAAAACATGGAGCGGCCACGGGGAAAAGATTCCGGAGAGCGCGCAGACATGGTTCGCCGTGCTCGGGCCCGACACGCCCGCACTCGGCGAGCGCAGCGAAGTCCCCGCGCAAAAAACCGCCGGGGCCGCCGCGACCATCGCCGGCTTCCTGGGCGAAGACTGGCCCGCCGCCGAGCCACGCGCAGCCAAGCCATGGCCGGTCATCGGCGAGGCACAGAAGTAGAGCCACATATAAACTTCTCTATCGGATGTCATCCTGATGGAGCTTTAAGCGACTGATTCGAGCGGAGCGAGAAAGCCTGACGAAGTCAGCCCGCAGGGCGAGCGCAGCGAGGCA
>JAYUWZ010000356.1:0-8589 GCA_043753265.1 Verrucomicrobiaceae bacterium | reverse complement strand
GTTTTGATGGGGGGGTGAGCATTGAAACGAAGCAATTACGGGTGCGATGGCTGGGGCGTATGGAGTATGCGGAGGCGCTGGCGGTGCAGGATGCCATCGTGGCGCGGAAGGCGGAGGATGCGGAAGTCGCGGATGAACTGCTCTTATTAGAGCATGAGCCGGTTTTTACGATTGGGCGGACGCAGGATCGGTCTTCGCTGCGGGAGGCGGAGGCGCTGCCGGCTCCGGTGACGGTGATCAATCGCGGGGGGCAGGCGACGTGGCATGGGCCGGGGCAGTTGGTGGGATATCCGTTGCTGGATTTGCGGCACCGGGGGTCGGATTTGCACAAGTATCTGCGAGTGCTGGAGGGGTGTGTGATTGCGCTGTGCGCGGAGTTTGGCGTGGTAGCCGGTCGCAGGGATGGGCTGACGGGGGTTTGGTCGGGCACGCGGAAACTGGCGAGCATCGGGGTGGGGGTGCGGCGCTGGATTGCGATGCATGGCTTTGCGCTGAATGTGTGCGGGGCGCTGGAGGGGTTTTCGCATATCACGCCGTGTGGGATTGATGGCGTGGAGATGACGAGCCTCGAGCGTGAAGGAGCGGCGGGGGTGACGGTGCGGGATGTGGCGCGGGTGTGTGAAAGGAAGTTCGGGGAGTGGCTGGCCGGGGCGGGGTAGTCAGGGTTCAGGAGTCAGGAGTGTCGAGGTCAGTTTACCTGCTGTTTCGGGTCGAATGTTCGCAGTCATGATGGAACATCATTCGCAAGGCGAAGGCGGTGTCGCCGTTACACTCTGCCACCGCAGTCCAAGGCTTCGCTCGTTACGTCGTGATTTCCAGTAGTGGGTAATGTGCAAAATCATGGGACTTCTTTGTCATTTTCCCGTAGATTGGCGTACATTGAGGCGGGAAACGGAAAACCCGGCTTGACTGAGAGGTATCGTGCCCGGCTAATACGGCGCTTTTCGCGGGAGCCCCTGCGAATACCCAACCAACCAATGAAGCTTCGCGTATTTTCCGCGGCCCTCTGGGCCATCACGACACTCGCCCTCGCACCCGGTGCGCTCGCGCAGCAGCAGTTGCCGCCGGTGAAGGAGATCGAGGTTCAATTTGTGGGCCCGCAATCCGTGTCCAAGGAAAAGATCCTTGCGAACATGCGGACGCGGGTCGGCCGTCCTTATTCGTCGACGGTGACGGAAGAGGATGTGCGCAATCTCTATGCCACCAATAATGTAAGCAACGTGCGCATTTTCGGCGAACCGCAGGGGGATGGCGTGAAGGTGATTGTGGTGGTGCAGACGAAGAGCACGCTTTCGGAGGTGTTCATCACGGGCAACACGCGCATCAAGACGCCGAAGCTTCGCGACCAGGTGGTGAGCAAGCCGGGCGATGCGCTGAGCGAGGCTGCGCTGAACTCGGACAAGCAGAAGATCATCGAATACTATCAGGGCAAGGGCTACGGCGACGTGGACGTGAATGTGCGCACAGAGGCCAATGACAAGGCGGGCACTTCGCGGGTGACGTTTGAAGTGCTGGAAGGGGTGCGCAGCAAGATTGCCGACGTGGAGTTCCAGGGGAATACCGTACTGTCGCGCAAGGAACTGATGAAAGTCGTGAAGACGAAGCCCAAGGGCGTGCTGAATATTTTCTCGAGCACCGCGGGCAAGCTGAACAGCGACCAGATCGAGGCTGACCGCGAGGCGATTCGCGCGCTCTACCAGAGCAAAGGCTACATCGACGCCGAGGTGCGCGAGCCCAGCGTGGTGCGCCGCGGGGAAAAAGTGGACGTGACTTTCCCGGTGGTGGAAGGGCGCGAGTATCGCGTGGGCAAGGTGACGTATTCCGGCGCGCGCGTGCTATCCATCGACGAAGTAACGCGCGGGATGAAGCTGAAGACGGGCGGGATTTACTCGCCGCAGGGTCTGGCATCGGATCGCCGCGTGCTGGGCGACCTGTATGGGTCCCGGGGCTATCTCGATTTGCAGGTGCAGGCGACTCCCTCGCCGGGCGGCGCGGGAATCGTGAACGTGGACTTCCGCCTCGATGAAGGCGTGCAGTACTACGTGGACAAGGTGAACGTGGCGGGCAACACGCGCACGAAGGACAAAGTCATCCGCCGCGAAATGGCGCTGGCTCCCGGCGACGTGTTCAACACAGTGCGCATGGATGCGAGCAAGCAGCGCCTGGACAACCTCAAGTATTTCTCGAAGGTGGACGTGCGTCCGGCCGAGCCGCTCCTCTCGGTGCCTGGCCGCCGCGACGTGAACATCGACGTGACGGAGACGCGCACGGGTTCGTTTAACTTCGGCGCGGGCTTCAGCTCGATCGACAACCTGCTCGGCTTCGTGGAACTCACACAGGGCAACTTCGACGTGGCGGGATGGCCGCGCTTTCAGGGTGCGGGCCAGAAATTCCGCATGCGCGCGCAGTACGGCACAAGCCGGAAGGACTTCGTGCTGGCGCTGACGGAGCCCTACTTCATGGACCAGAAGCTGTCGCTCGGCGGCGAGCTTTACTACCGCGATGCGAGCTACACGAGCAGCGTGTATGACGAGCAGCGTTACGGCATGGCGATCTCGCTCCGCAGGCCGGTGAATGAATTCACCGCGGCGCGCTTTGAGTACCGCCTGGAAAACGTGGGCATCCACAATTTCGATGAGGATGTGTCCGAGGCCATCCGCAGCGAGGAGGGCGATCAGTTGAAGAGCCAGATCAGCGTGGGGCTCACCTACGATACCCGCGACCGGATTTACCTTCCCCGCAAGGGTCACCGCGTGGACGCGCAGATTTACGGTGCCGGTGGATTCCTGGGCGGCGACACGGAGATTTACGGACTCGATATCGAGGCCTCGAAATACTTCCTGCTGCCTGGCGACACGATCCTGAGCTTTGAGGCGCAGGTCGCAGGGGTGGATACGTGGGGCAGCGGCGATCGCGTGCCAATCTACGACCGCCTCTACCTCGGTGGGCCGAACAACCTGCGCGGCTTCCGCTATCGCGACGTGGGCCCGAAGGACGAGGACGGCGAGCCCATCGGCGGCCAGACGCTGGCGCGTTTCACGATGGAATACACCTTCCCGATCGTGGAGAGCGTGCGCGGCGCGGTCTTCTACGACGTCGGCTTTGTGAACGCCGGCGCGTGGGACTTCAACACCGGCAACGTGAACAGCGACTTCGGCATCGGCCTGCTGCTGGAACTCCCGGCCATCGGCCCGATCCGAATCGACTACGGCATCCCGCTGCAGGCGGATGAGGACAACGATGGAGGCGGAAAGTTCCAATTCAATGTCGGCTACAAGTTTTGAACGACAAACCACCTTTTCCGGTCACATTCTGATCTAATTCTCACATGAAACACATCACCAAACTCATCACTCTCGCGTGCTCTGTTGCGCTGGCCACCACGGCCGTCGCAGACGTCAACATCGGCACGGTGAACATGAAGAGCATCTTCGACAACTACTACAAGACGAAGGAAGCTGACGCCAAATTGAACGAGGTGCGCAATGCGTATCAGAAGGAACTCGACGAGAAGTCCGAGAAGATCAAGGCGCTCGAGACGGACATCACCAAGGACCGCGAGGAACTGAAGAAGACCGAAATCAGCGACGCCAAGAAAGCACCCATCGCCAAGGCCCAGGAGAAGAAGCTCGCGGAATGGCAGGGCGCCATGATGGCGAAGCAGAAGTTCCAACAGGAGCAGGGCAAGCAGATCGAGGGACAGATCATGCGCATCCGCAGCATCCTGGTGGGCGACATCACCAAGGTCGTGACTGCACGGGTGAAGGAGAAGTCCTACGATCTCGTGCTCGATACCTCGGGCTTCAGCGCAAACAACGCGCTGCCGGTGGTATTTTTCGCAAAGTCGGGATTTGATTTCACGCAGGACGTCATCACCGAGCTGAACGCCTCAAAGGGCACGGCCACGGAAGACAAGCCCATCACTCTGGACCTTGCGCCTACGCCCGCGAAACCTGAAGGCACTGCGGCCAAGCCGGAGACCACGCCCGTAAAGCCGGAAGCGCCGAAGAAAAAGTAATTCCGCCGTACGAAATGACAGTTTCAGAGCTGGCCGCCTTCGTGGGCGGCCAGCTTTTTGTTGAGGGGAACGGTCACATTGGGAGAGCGTTGCGAGTTGGGTAGCCGTGTTATTTTGCACGGAGGGGTGGTGGTTTGAGCGATGGATGGGTTTCAAACGGGGGAAGTTCCCCAGGCGGGACGTACAAGTGGATGACGATGTGGAGATTAGGGCGCATCCCGTGCATCGACACGGCGCTTTTATGGCGGAAATGGAATCAGGCCGATCCAAGATCGGTAATCCGGTCCAAATTACTCACAATGTGGTGATTGGGAAGCCTCCTGTGCTTTGAGGGCGGGTAAGGTTGGCGCACATTGAAATCGCCGACAAAATTGGTGCTTAAACCACTCCCAGCAAAAGAGATGCACATGGGATGCTCTGCTTTGCCGCCAGGCAGAAAGTGCATGGGCTGAGCATCGAGCATTTGGGGCACCGGACGTTGGCTTTAGAGCAGGTTTTGAGCGAAAGGATGAAAAGTTTGCCGTCCAAGACGTGAAGCTTGTCGTTCCGGCCCCGGTGCGTACGTTTCCTCCAGAAATTACAGGGAATGACCAAGCGCAAGACAACGAAGACCGGCAACAAAGTGGCGAAAAAAACCAAGGCGAAAGTCGTGGTGAAACGACACTCGATGGCGCCGCGTGGTGAGTTGCAGCGCCAGTTTGATTTCAGCACCGAGGGA
Source organism: Verrucomicrobiaceae bacterium (assembly GCA_043753265.1). Taxonomy (GTDB): domain Bacteria; phylum Verrucomicrobiota; class Verrucomicrobiia; order Chthoniobacterales; family Chthoniobacteraceae; genus SXWH01. The sequence continues at coordinate 3,853 of JAYUWZ010000356.1, read as the reverse complement.
AAGCATTTTGATCTGCGTGAGATTTTCGATCGCTTGAACGAGAAATATTTTGGCGGAAAATTGCGCCGCTACACGATCACGTGGGGACGCCGCCGCCGGAAAAAGCCGCAGAGCTACATCGTGTTTGGAAGCATCCAGGAACAGGATCGGATGATTCGCATTCATCCGCTGCTGGATCGTGAATTTGTGCCCAAGTGGTATATCGATTACGTGGTGTTTCACGAAATGCTGCACGCATTCGTGCCGGACAAATACGACAGCGCGGGTAGGCGCATCATTCACCACCAGGGATTCCTCACACGCGAACGCGAGTACCGCCACTACACGCGCGCGGTGAATTGGGAGCGGCAGAATCTCGCGCGCTTTTTGAGATAGCCATCGGGCGCGCCGCGATCACACTCGCGACATGCGCCCGCTCCTCCTTCTCCTCGGCTGTGTCTCCCCGCTGCTCGCTGCCAACTGGCCCGCCTGGCGCGGTGCCGCGGGTGATGGCGTGACGAGCGAAACGGAGTTGCCGATGAAGTGGAGCGCCACGGAAGGCGTGAAGTGGAAGATCGCGCTGCCCGAGCGCGGCAACAGCACGCCGGTGGTCTGGGGCGATCGGATTTTTGTCACGCAAAACATCGGCAACCGCCGCGCGCTGTTGTGCATCGCGCGCGCGGATGGGAAAACCCTGTGGGAGCGGGGCGCGGATTGGACGGAGAAAGAGCAGACGCACGGAACGAATCCCTTTTGCGCGGCATCGGCCGTGACGGATGGCGAGCGCGTGATTGCGTGGTTTGGCAGCGCGGGCCTGTGGTGCTGGGACTTCTCCGGCAAAGAGCTGTGGCACGTGGATCTCGGGAAACAGGAACACATCTGGGGATACGGAGCCTCGCCGGTGATTCATGGGGATTTGTGCATTCTGAATTTTGGCCCGGGCAAGCGGAGCTTCATCGTGGCGGTGGACAAGCGCACCGGAAAGGAGACGTGGCGTTTTGACGTGCCCGCGCCTGCGGTGATGGAGGGACCGGGCGATCCTGCGAAGGATTTCATTGGCTCCTGGAGCACGGGAGTGATCGCGGAGATTGGCGGCGTGAAGCAGTATGTGGTGGGATTGCCCGGCGCGGTGTGGAGCCTGGACCCGGCAAACGGAAAGGCGCTGTGGCATTGCAACGGGCTGAACCCGCTCGCCTACGCGGAGCCGATGATTGCGAAGGATGCGATCCTCGGGTTCGGCGGGTTTGGTGGATTTTCAATCGGCATCAAACCCGGCGGCAGTGGTGATGTGACGGAGACGCAGCGGCTCTGGCAGGAGAAGAAGAATCCGCAGCGCATTGGCAGCGGTGTGGTGGCGGGAGGCTTCGCGTATATCACCAGCGAGCCGGGGGTGATTCAGTGTGTCGATGTCGCGACTGGAAAGGATCGATGGAAGGAGCGGCTGCAAGTGCAGGGCGGGCGATCGAGTTCGTGGAGTTCGCTGGTGCTCAGCGGTGAGCACATCTATGCCGTGACGCAAAATTCCGACGTGGTGATCTTCAAGGCAAACCCCGCCAAGTATGAGCAGATGGCGGTGAACTCGCTGGGGGACGGCATGACGAACAGCTCGCTCGCGGTGAGCGACGGGCAGCTTTTTTTGCGCACGCACAAGAGTCTCTGGTGTATCGGCAAGTGAATGGTGTGTAGTCGCCGCATCCAGCCATCCCACTACGCATGATCACCGACACGACTTTCGACGGACTCCACACCCGCATCTTTTCCACGCGCGCCGAGATGGGCAAGGCGGCGGGGATGCACGCGGCACAGGCGATCACGGCGGCGATTGCGCGGCGCGGCAGTGCGCGGGTGATTCTGGCGAGCGCGCCCTCGCAGGATGAGACGCTGGAGACGTTGATTGCGGCGCCGATTGATTGGAGCCGCGTGGCCATTTTTCACATGGATGAGTATCTCGGGCTTCCGGCGGATCATCCGCAGACGTTCCGGGCTTATCAGCGGGGGAAGGTGTTGAGCCGGATTGCGCCGGGGGCTTTTCACGGAATCGCAGGGGAGAGCAGCGATGCCGCCGCGGAGTGCGCGCGCTATGCGGCGCTGCTGAGCGAGGCGCCCATCGATGTGTGCTGCCTGGGGATTGGTGAGAACGGGCATCTGGCTTTCAACGATCCCCCCGTGGCGGATTTTGCGGACCCAGCATTGGTAAAGGTGGTGGAACTCGACCTGCCCTGTCGGCAGCAGCAGGTGAATGACGGATGCTTCCCATCGCTGGAGGCGGTGCCCACACATGCGCTCACGCTGACGATTCCCGCACTGATGAGCGCACGCACGCTGGTGTGCACGGTGCCGGGGCCCAGGAAAGCGCCTGCGGTGCGTGCGACGCTGCTGGGGGCGATTTCCACGGAGTGCCCGGCGTCGATTTTGAGAAAGCACGGGGATGCGTCGCTATACCTGGATGAGGCGAGTGCGGGGGCTATTTGAAGGAAACGTCCAACGCTGAACGCCCAACATCCAACGTCCAAGGCAGGCGCAGATGTAGCGTTATGGGTTGTTTGGAGACTGAGGATTCGGCTCTGACGGCAAAAAAAGTGCGGGGCCACCGATCGAATGACCGATGACCCCGCTGTTCCCCCCAGAACGATTTAGATAGTAGGGAAGCTTTTCCAAAGCGCTACAAGAATCGGATGACACATGTGTTAAGGAGGCTTATCGAATGGGGTCGCCGAGGCTTTCAGAGGTGCGGATTAATGATTCTTATTACTTCACGCCGTGAGATATGCGGGCATCATGCGTGGAGGGTGGATTTTCACGACGTACAACAAAGGGGAGGCTCTCGCCCCAGGTTTGATGTGAGACGTCTTGAAGGTTTTTGCCGGAGCATTCATTGATGCACCATGTCTTGGTCCCGCCTTGCTATTCTCACCGATGAAGTTTCACAGGAACTGGATGACGTTCTTCGATTCGCCAGGGAGGAGCGGCTGGATGGGATTGAGGTGCGCAGCCTCTTTGGCAGGGCGTTCAAGGATCTTACGAAAGAGGATCTGGCCGTAATTACCGCAAAGTCGCGCGATGCGGGGATCGCGATTGCGGGATGCGCTTCGCCGGTTTTCAAGTGCGACCTGGATTCGCCGTCGGAGATCGCGGCACATGTGGATTTGTTCAAGCGCGCGGTGGAGGCGGCGCATGTGCTCGGCACGGACATGGTGCGGGTGTTTGCATTTTTGCGGCGGACGCATCCTGCCACCCCGGAGGATTTGGCGCGCGCGGCCTCACACTTTGGGAAGCTTCTGGAGGTGGTGCAGGGGACCAGCATTCGCATCGGCATTGAAAACGAGGCGAGCTGTGTGGTGGGGAATGGAGCGGAGACGGCGGAGTTTTGGCGGCACCTTCCGAAGTCCCCGCAGTTTGGAGTGGTCTGGGATCCGTGCAATTGTCTGTACCTCGATGGGGACAACGATCCCGTGCGCGACGACTTCCCGCTGATTGCGCCGCACGTCTCACATGTGCACATCAAGGATGCGAAGCGCAACGGCAGCAAGGCCGCGCCGATGTGCCTGGAGATTGGCACGGGTGATCTGGATTTTCCCGCGCAGCTAGGGGCATTGAAGGCGCAGGGCTACCATGGGTGGATCACGCTGGAGACCCACTGGCGCGTGGTGCCGCTGGACGCGGAGACGCAGCATCTGCCGGCTGGGTATGGCTTTTCGGCGAATGCCGAGCCCGCGAGCCGGATCTGCATCGGGCATTTGCGGAAGTGGATTGAGGCTGCGTAGGTGGGCGAAGCGGGGATGAATCCAAGTGGAAGCGCGGAGCAGCCAGACGCCAAGGGTTGAAACCACGAAGGTGGATGGCGCTCTCCGAGCGGCATGTGTGAGTACAGCCG
>JAYUWZ010000355.1:0-1784 GCA_043753265.1 Verrucomicrobiaceae bacterium | reverse complement strand
ACCATCCCTGGACAATCAGGTATGAGCGATTTCGCCCAGACCGGCCTCATCACGACGCTCCAGCGCCTCAACGAGTCGCACCTTCCGGTGGTGGAATCCGAGCTCGCCACGCTGACCCCGACGAAGCGCATCGCACTCGTGCTACCCTGCCACGGCCGGGACTTGGAGAGCCCCGCACTCGCACACATCGTGGAGGAGCTTTCCGGCGCCACATGGCTCTCCGAAGTGGTCGTGAGCATGAATGGCCTGGACGCAGAACTCTACGCCCGCGCGGAAGACGTATTCGCCCGCCTGCCCCAGCACGTCCGCCTGCTGTGGAACGATCGCGAGTCCGGCTGCATCGCAGGCAAGGGCGCGAATGTATCTGCAGCCCTGCGGCTGCTCTCACAGGAGCCCACCGTGGACATCGTCGCGACGCAGGACTGCGACGTCGCGAGCTTTCGGCGGCAGGATCTGGCCCGCCTCTGCTACCCGGTGGCAAAGCTCGGGTATAGGTACGCAAAAGCCTACTATCCACGCGTCACCGATCGGCTGTATGGGCGGGTGACTCGCCTCTTTCTCGCGCCACTGCTCCATGCCTGCGTGCGGGTCGCGGGGCACCAGCCGCTTTTGGACTTTTTGCTCAGCTTCCGCTATCCACTCTCGGGCGAGGTGGCGATGACCATGGAGGTGGCATCCGCACTCCCAGTGGCCAATGGGTATGCGCTGGAAATCGGGCAGCTCTGCGAGGTCTTTCGCCACGTCGATCCGCGCGATGTGTGCCAGGTGGGCGGTGGCCCCGACTACGACCACCGGCACCAAGCCGCCGCAACATCGCTCGCCGTGATGGCAGGGGAGATTGCCACCGAGCTTTTCCGGCAGCTCGCGGCAGAAGGCCTCCCAACGACTCAGGAGTTTCGTACAGCGATTCAGGCCACCTATCGCCGCGAGGCCACCACGGCACTGCGCCGAAGCGCCGCGCTGGCTCAAATCAACGCCCTACCTTTCGACGAAGCCTCGGAGCGAGAGGCGGTGGAGGTCTTCGCAGGGCGGATTGGGTAAGTCGGATCGGACGGATCTTGCACCGCCCGCCCACTCTGCTTTTCTCCCCGCATTCATGGCGAAGAAACCTGTAGTTCTGATTATCCGCGACGGCTGGGGTGTGAATCCTGGAGGTCGCGACAAGGCGGCGGAAAATGGCGACGCAACCCTGCTGGCGCACACGCCTTTCCACGACGAACTGTATGCGAAGTATCCGCAGAGCCGGCTCTCGGCGAGCGGTATGGATGTGGGTCTGCCCGATGGGCAGATGGGCAACAGCGAGGTGGGTCACCTGAACCTCGGCGCGGGGCGCATCGTTTATCAGGACCTCACGCGTATCAACAAAGCGATCATCGACGGCGAGTTTGATTCAAACCCCGTGCTCGCTGAGACCTTTGCCAAGGCGAAACAGTCACGTCTCCACCTGCTCGGGCTGGTGAGCGATGGCGGGGTGCATTCTCATCAGGACCACCTCATAGCCCTCTGCCACGCTGCGGCCAAGGCCGGGGTAAAAGAGATTTTGATCCATGCCATCACCGATGGCCGCGACACCTCGCCAACGGGCGGCAGCGACTACCTTGCCACGGTGGAGAAGGGGATCGAGGGCAGCAGCGCGCAGATAGCGACGGTCATCGGCCGCTACTTCGCGATGGACCGCGACAAGCGCTGGGAACGCAACAAGCTGGCTTGGGACGCAATCGTGCTCGGGCGCGGGCCCGTATCCAACGTGCTGCCGAGCGTCGCGGTGAAGGCTGCGTACGCCA
>JAYUWZ010000354.1:0-1784 GCA_043753265.1 Verrucomicrobiaceae bacterium | reverse complement strand
GCAGGGATCGCCTGATTCAAACGACAGATCGCAATGGCCAAATTGCCCGACTTGGATTCGTATCTGCCAGCTGGCCGCAGGGTTTGCGAAATCCGCCTCCTGTCGGTGGAGAAGGAATATCGCAATGGGAGCACGCTCCGCGAATTGCTGGCGACCATCGCGGGGCATTTCATCGCGCTGGGATTCGACACCACGGTCATCTCCGGCACGCTGCGCCAGCAAAAGCTCTACCGGCACATGGGCTTCCTGCCATTCGGTCCGGTGGTGGGGAAGGGCGATGCGCTCTATCAGCCCATGGTTCTCACCCTGGAGCGACTACAGGCCTCTGCGCCGATCCTCCTCGATCCCGGCAAGACACCTATCCCTTCGCAGTTGCTCACTTTTCTGCCAGGCCCGGTGGAAGTCCATATGAGTGTGCGCGCCGCGTTTGAATCGCCCCCTGTGTCGCATCGCTCCGCACAATTCGTCGCGGACTTTCAGGATCTCCGTGGCCTGCTGTGCGCGCTGTTCCATGCACGGCATGCCGCCATTCTGCTTGGTTCCGGCACCATGGCCAATGACGTGATCGCTGCGCAATTATCACTACTCGGCGAGAGGGGACTCATTTTGAGCAATGGCGAATTTGGCACTCGATTGATCGATCACGCCAGGCGCTTCGGGCTTTCTTTTGAGGTGATGGAAATGAAATGGGGCGGGGCGTTTAAGAGCGAAGACTTAGAACAAGCGGTGCAAGCCGCAGGCCCGATCGGCTGGTTGTGGGCTGTCCATTGCGAGACATCGACTGGCGTGCTCAACGATCTCCCGGCACTGCGAAACGTGTGCGCCGCGCGCGGAATCAAACTGTGCGTCGACTGCATCAGTTCGCTGGGAGTTGCTCCCGTGGATTTGCGAGGCGTGTATCTCGCCTCGGGCGTGAGCGGCAAGGGGCTGGGATCCTACCCAGGACTTTCCATCGTGTTTCACGAGGAAATGCCCATGCCCTCGGCATCACTGCCGCGCTATCTTGATCTCGGGTACTATGTCGCGAATGGCGGGATTCCCTTCACCACTTCCTCGAATCTCGTCTACGCGCTGGGCACCGCTGTGCGAAATGGGGCCGCGCGAAACTTGGCGGCGTTGCAGGAACTGGCTGCGTGGTTGCGTGGTGAACTGGGCCGGCTTGGATTCCACATCGTCGCGCAAGACACGGAAACCGCGCCGGCACTCGTCACCATCGAACTGCCGAAGCGCTGTAATTCCATAGCGATAGGCGAACAACTCGAGAGCCAGGCTGTTCTGCTCAGCTACCGAAGCAACTACCTCATCGCGCGCAACTGGATCCAGATTTGCCTCATGGGCGAATGCCCACGCAGCAAAGTCGCCGCCTTGCTTGCTCACATGAAGCAACTGGCTCCGGGCATGGTTTCAGCGTGATGCTTACAACGTCGGCTCCCCATCGATGACGACAAAAGTATTCGGAATCCTTTTGCCGTTTTTGGAAGGAAACGCGCTGCCGGCATACGCCTTGAGGTCTGCGATGATCGCGATCACCCGCTTGCGGCTGGGAATGAAGTCGATCATTTCCTCGGCATTGGGCAGCGAGGTGCAGGGATTGATGCAACCGATGCTCGAAAGAAAACCCTGGCCGGGATGAATCAGGATTTCCGAGCGCTTGTCGGTTTCCTTGAGTTCAATGCCCGGCTTGGGCGAGCCAGAGGTGCTATCGGAATCTTTGTAGCCGAGGGTCACGTATTTCTCGCCGTCTTGCGTGAACAAAGGGTAACGCCCTTCCTCGACACGGCGAT
>JAYUWZ010000353.1:0-1785 GCA_043753265.1 Verrucomicrobiaceae bacterium | reverse complement strand
TTTTTCGATATCGAGTTTCAAACATACGGCGACGTCCCGCCACGTACACCGGAGGGCGTCGAGAGTTTTTTCTGGCAAGGGGATCGCCGCTCGCTGCGCATTAATTTCCGGGCGGACTCTGGCGCGGTCACAGGAGTAAATGCTCTGGGCCTCCGCCATCGGCACGCAGTATGGGAAAAATGGATCCGCCAGGGGACCAACATCGGCGAGGTAATGGCCAACCTGGGTGCCGCTAACTTTGATCCCGAGTTTTTCCGGCAGTTCGAGACCGAAATTCTCACTGCTTTCAACCGCAAGTATCCCGCCCGCCAGGTGAGTCTGCGAACCAGGCGCGGTCTCTTCTCCACATACTTTCGGCGCCTGTTTGGAGCGGCGCAATCCGCCACGCCATGACTACCCTTGCCTACGAAAGCCACTCGCTCACACCGGGTACGAATCGGCTCAGTCTTGTGGAAAAGCTGTCTCTCGCGGCGCTCACGCTGGGTTTGCTGGCGATGCTCGCTGGGCTCTTCCTCGTGAGCAAAGCCACGAGCGATCTTGCACGGGTCATGTGGCTGACAGGCGCGTGGGTGGCCATCGTGGCCGGCGGCTCGCTCTACGGGGTCGTGAAGCATCGCAAGGATTTACCGGGGATTCGCAACCATGGGATCGTCACTGACTCGATGACCGCCCGGGGAGCGGTTGGCTGGGCCTTTGCCATCGCGATGACGGCTTTCTACGTGTGCATCTATTGGTTTCCACAGGCTCTGGAAGGCTGGATTCGGCTGCACGATCCTCTCAGCTATTTGCTGGCCGGGCGGCCCGCGGACCAATGGTTCGTCTATGGAGTCTTTTACAGCGTGGCAGTTTTGGTGATGGGGGTGAAGGCCCTCGCCAAATACCGCCATAGCCGTTACCAGATTATCCGGACCTGCTGTATCATTGTGGTGCAATTGAGCCTGGGCTGGCTGCTCCCCCTCTTCCTCGCTAAATGGCAGCAGCCCGAGGTGTATCTGAGCTACTTTTGGCCGCTCGGCTGGGATAAGCTTTTTCCAGAATCCCTCGCCAAACTATCCTCGCACGGCACCACCTTCTCGCAGTTTTGCGTGGCTTGGTTTGTCCTCGGGACTTTCGTGCTCGTGCCCATCCTGACGTATTATTTCGGGAAGCGCTGGTATTGCTCGTGGGTCTGCGGATGCGGCGGGCTGGCCAATACTGCGGGCGATGAATGGCGCCAGTTGTCGGACAAATCTTTGCGTGCCTGGAAAATCGAGCGATGGATGATATACAGCGTCCTCGTCGTCATCACGCTGATGACCGCGCTGATGTGGTTTGCCCCTTACTTCCCGCCCTCCATGAAAGGGGGGCTGGAAGTGGTGAAGCAAATCTATGGCTTCCTCATCATGTCCGTCTTTTCCGGCGTCATTGGGGTCGGCTTCTATCCCCTCATGGGCACCCGCGTGTGGTGCCGCTTTGGCTGCCCCATGGCCGCACTGCTCGGGCTCATGCAGCGCAGCTTTTCACGTTTCCGCATCACCACCAATGGCGCCCAGTGCATCTCGTGCGGCAACTGCTCCAAGTATTGCGAGATGGGCATCGACGTCCGCTGGTACGCCCAGCGCGGGCAGGATATTGTCCGCGCCTCGTGCGTTGGCTGCGGCGTTTGCTCGTCGGTGTGTCCCCGCGGCGTGCTGAGCCTGGAGAACGGCCCCCAGGAAACCCGCAGCGCGGTCCCGCTTTCCTTGCTCGACGCCGCGAAGGCACGCTCGGAGAAATGATGCCGTGGTCTACTTCGCGCTCTCCTTC
>JAYUWZ010000352.1:0-4089 GCA_043753265.1 Verrucomicrobiaceae bacterium | reverse complement strand
CAAATACGACCTCTACCGAAACACCTGGCCCCTGCTTACGCTCGCGGATTATGCCAAGCTCGGGGGCGACGTGCTATCGGCGTGCGCGAACGGGTTTCGTGAAATTCCGTAGAGCTCCCAATGCTTTTGAATTCAACGGGATGTTTCAGTCGCTTGAAGCTCCTTCAACATGACAGTGATTTGGTAAGGATAAGACAGACAAAGGTCGGGCCACCAACTCACTCTCCCTTCAAATACCCAACCAAATCCGCCAGCTCCTGCTGCGACATCGCCTGCTCGAGCCCCGCAGGCATGAGCGATCCCGGCAGTGCCTCCAGCTTCGAGATATTCGCACGCAGCAACGTTTCCTCGGTTCCGAGCGGCATTCGCAGGGTGATGCTTGTGGGATTTTCGCTTGAGAGGATGCCTGCGAAAGCCCTCCCATCCCTGGTCTCGACGAGATAGGGCGCGTAGGCCACGTTTACCTCGGCCTCCGGCGCGACGATATGGAAGAGGATGCTTTCCTTTGTCTGGTTGCGCATGTCGAGCAGGTCGGGACCCAGTTCGAACCCCTCGCGATCCAGCCGGTGACAAGTGGCGCACAGATTCTTGAAAATCACTTTCCCGTTTTTCGCGTCCGCCTTGAGCGCAAGCGCCGCTTTCGCTGATTCCATGGCTTTCTGCCGATCCGCAGGCGGGCCGCTCCAAAGCTTCTCTGCACGCGCACGTAGCACGGCATCCTTGGAATTGAGCAACGCGCCGCGACGCACGCGAGGAACTGCGGCAGCGGGCAGGTGGCCCGCCTCCATGGCGTCCAGCAGGGCCGTGAGGTGCGCGGGATTCGACAACAGTGCACTCAGAACAACTTCCCGCAGCACCGGCGTGTAACCGCCCCATTTTCCCGGCGCGAGCAACGCCTTCACAACCTCCGGCTTTGCAAACCCAGACAACGCGCGAATCGCGGCGATTCGGAGGTCTTCATCGCGCTCGCCACCCGCAAGCCGCAGAAGAGGCGGGCCAGCTAGTGTCCACTCGGCGTGGCCGAGTGCCTGAACATAGAGCGCCCTGTATGCCTTGTTTTCACCAGCCTCCAGCGCCGCTGCAGGCAAGCCTTCAAGCAGCGGCGTGAGCCATTGGTCAGGCGGTTGCGGCAGCTTCAGAGGTTCCTTGCTTCGCTCACTCGCCCCAAGGAGCAGTGCAGTCAGCACTGGCGCAATACCTTTCCGCCCCGCGCCAAGTGCAACCGAGGAGTTCATCCCTTTTCGCAGAGTAGCAAGATCCGGAAAGCAGCGCCCAAGATGGGTGAGCGTCTCATTGACGTTCGGCGTCACCCGTTCCGCACGCTCGAAAAATGCCGACAGAAATTCCGCCTCTCTTCCCCCCACACTGCTGACGACTGCTGCCCTGGTCCATCGGTCAAGGGGTGGCTCCGAATGCTCCACACGCGAGTCCTTGGTGGCCAGTTCCGCAAGTGCGGGAATGCCCTCCGCAAGCTCACCCAGCACGAGCGCCCCAAAAAAGCGCACGCCCTCATCGGGGTCGTGAGCGAGGACGATGGGATCCGGCTTCCACTCTCGCGCCTTGGGATTTTCGAGCCACAGCCGGAGCCCTAGTTGACGTAAATTGGCATCACTACTGTTCGCCACAGCCTGCAATTTTGCCGAATCCAGGGTGCCCCGCTGGCTGTCCAGAATCAACGCCCTGGCCTGCACCGCCGACTCGCGAACCTCGGCGCGGGGAAAAACGGGAAAGACCGGGCGAATGCGCCAGATGCGGCCCATGTCCTTGCCGCTCTCGAAATCCGTGCGCTTGCGCACCTCCTCGGGCAGATAGTCCGGATGCTCGATCACCTTGCGGTACATGTCGGCGACGTAGAGATTCCCATCGACACCGCTCGCAAGAAACACAGGCCGGAACCAATCGTCAGTCGAAGCCATGAATTCCTTTCCCTCAAACATCGGCTGCGCGGCAAACGTCGCACCTCGCGGAATGAGTTTATCCGCATGGATGAGATTCGCAGTGGGATCGCACGAAAGCGCGGCCCCACGGTACGATTCCGGCCACATCCCGCCATGCCAGATGTGAATCCCGCACGCCGCGCTGAAGGAGCCTGCGTGCGAGTCCGCTGTCGTAATATTGGCACTGAGCGGAAACAGCTTTACGCCATCGCCACCACCGCGCAACCCCGTCCGCACGCTGCGCTCATTGCAATCCTGCACCGTGTCGCTGAACGCGAAATTTGGGTTCCTCCGAAACCACCGCGAAGACGCAACCACATGCTGCACCGGCAGCCGGTTCATGCAGATAAAGCGCCGTCCGTATTCGTCGAAGGCCATTCCATATTGCGATCGCCCATCCACATTTTCCACCACGAGGGTGTCGGGGTGAAAACGCACATCTGCCGTCATCTTCAAGGCGGGACGCTCCGGATGCGCAGGCGTAGTGATGCTTCCCCCGCTGAGGCCTGAGGCCAGATAAATCCAGCCATCGGGACCGAGCGTGGGCGCGTTCACACGCAATTGTGTGCTGTCCTTCGTGTCGAAACCCGTGAGCAACACACGGCTCTCATCCGCTTTGCCATCGCCGTCCGTGTCTTTCAGGAAAAGCACATCGGGGGCACATGTGACGATGACGCCCCCGCCCCAGACGAGCACGCCATTCGGATAGGTAAGGCCGCTCGCAAAAACGGTACGCTTGTCCATGCGGCCATCCGCATCGGTATCCTCCAGCATGGCGATCACGCCCTGCGGGGGCTCGGCAGTGCTGGGGTAGCCGCGATTTTCCGCTACGAAAAGCCTGCCCTTTTCATCCCAAGCGAGTGCGCAGGGCGAAGCCACGAGCGGCTCGGCAGCCACCAACTCCATCCGCAATCCGGGAGTGGCAAGCTGGAAGGATTTCAGCGCCTCCTCGGGTGACAGCGGGATCTCCGCTGCCGCAGCCAAGAGCGCACTGGCTCCGAGCAGCAACAACGAGCGTCCTGCGGCTCTCATGATCTGTCGGGGGTTACTTCTTCCCCTTCGGATCGAGATTGGCTTTCAGGTCATCCTCGGTGGGAGTGCTCTGGATGCCATTGGGAGGCACCTCGGCCTTCGCCGTCCACACGATGGCATTCAGCACCAGCTTGCGCTGGTCGGCGTTCGCCCAGCCGCTGTGGTAGTGGCCACCGGTGAAACCAAAGCCGCGACCCTTGTCGTCTCGCTCCACCGCCCATGCGGTGTGCTGCGGAAGCTTGAGTTCCAGCACGGCCTTCTTCTGGTCAGGGTTTCCCGCATGCGGCCCCTCCCCGCGCTTGGTCGTCTCCTCGGGCGGGAGGGCACTGAGAATGGGCGTCACGCCAGTCATCCCTTTGCGAAAGCGCATGTGGTAATACCATTCATCCTTCGTGCTGAAAGGCTTCACGCCATTGCTGATCGCGTGCTTCGGCAGTTCGGAAAAATTGGCCGTCCAGTGCGGGTTCACGCTCCACCACTGCTCGAAGTAACCGCCGAGCCAGTCGAGAAACTCTGGCGATCCTTTGCCGGTGCTCGCGCGATCCGGCGGGGGTGGCGTCTTGGCAGGCTTGCCATCCGGGCCGGGTGCGCCATCGGGCCAGTTGGCCTTCTGGTATGCAGGTTCCACTGCGTAGTGAAGACACACAAAGCCGCAGCCGCGCTTCATCTCCTTGCCGAGTTGCTCGAGGCGATCGCCCTGCACTGCAGGGTGCCCGCCACCGCCATCGCTGTAGATGAGGATGGTATCCGCCTTCGCCATCTCCTCGGGGCTCGGCCACTCGCCACTCAGCTTGAATTTCACATCCACCAAGTCCGCAGCGCCCTGCTGGAGCCCCTTGGCGAGCAGTTGGACACCGGCATTGTGCTCGTGCTCGCCCGGCCCGTGCGAGGGGCGGCCAGCGATCATCAGCACGTTCTTTTTGTCGGCGGCAAATGCAGCCGAGGCGGTGAGGGCAAGAAGGAGGAAGGAGGTGAGTTTCATGTAGAATGACTTAAACTGGTTGCGGCTTTGCCGCGACGAGATCCAGGTCAGCGACCAGCAGGTCGACGACGCCATCGCCACCATGTCGCGCCGCGGCGGCCAGCTCACCGCACTGACCGAGGGCGAGACCGCCCAGGC
>JAYUWZ010000351.1:0-4090 GCA_043753265.1 Verrucomicrobiaceae bacterium | reverse complement strand
CGGATACCACGGCAAGCTTGTGACTGGTTTCACCCGCTTCAGCCCCCTGTGCCGCACGTTCGCTTGGCATTGTCCCGCAAGGGTTTGGAGAAAACGGGAGGGACTCGAAATATCAATCCCCACGTGGGTGGTGCTTCGCAAAGGATATTCCACCTTCGCCCGGCATCCAAAGCGCCAGAGGACAGCCGCACCAGAACTGGCGTATGTTCGATCACTCCCTGGCTTCTTAAGGCGTGCAAACGAATGGGCGGCCCGGGGGTAGACTGAGGTGCCACCTGTTCTCCGCCATGCTCAATCGCCGCCAGTTCCTCGCCACCAGTGCGCTCGCTGCTGCCAGCGTGCCCTTCCTCCGCTCGCAGACTGCCACTAACGCCCGGGAGATATGGGGACCGGTGGCGGGCGCGCAGCCTTTTGACAAGGCGCCCTTCCGCGAGATACTCATTCCCGAGTGGGTGAAGGGGACGCTGGGTGCCGGCTACACACTGAGCGGGATGGGCACCGACGCGCGCACCCGGGCTGCCGCAGCGGGGGTGACCATCAGTGAGCTTGGCTTCGTGGATCCGTTTTACGCTTACTACGATTCGAAGCTGCTCAAGCGCCATTCCCCGCACGTGCCCAAGGATCGCATTCACAAGGAAGTGGCGGAGTATCAGCGGCTCGGCGTGCGCATTCTTGGCGTGTATCCGCCCACCCTGCAGAGCGAGGCGTATGAGTTGCATCCGGAGTGGCGGCTGATTTCCAAGGACACCCGCGACATTCCCAGCGTGGACATTAAGGCGCACCCTTACGGCGGGATGCTGTGCCTGCTCGGGCCTTACGGGGATTTCTTCATCGAGGTGCTCGCAGAGATCCTCACCCTGTTCCCGATGGTCGATGCCTTCAGCTTCGACGGCCTGCACTACGGCGGGGCGTGCTACTGCCAGCATTGCCGCGCGAACTTCAAGACGGACACAGGCGAGGAATTGCCGCCGCGCGACATCAACAATCCCGCATTCCGGCGCTATCAGCACTGGGCGGATCGCCGGATGGAGCGGTGCATCCAGCGGATGCAGACGCGGCTCAAGGGCATCAAGCCCGAGGTGGCGCTCATCACGTGGACGACCAACGCGGGGCGCTTTGGCCATTTCCTCGACGTGCCGCGCAACATGCCCGCGCGCATGAACCTGCTGCTCGATGCGCCGGACATGGAATTCTGGCTCGATGAAACGAATCGCGGTGCGAGCATCGTGCCTGCCTTCGGGTGCGCGTATATGTGGGCGGTGACGAATCACCGGGTCGCATATGCGGAGCCGTACCTCATGTCGCGCGGCAATCCCTACGGGAAGGACAGCTTCCCCGCGCATGAGATCGAGCGGCGCATGCTGCTCGCGGTGACGCACGGCCCTGTGGCGAGCCTTGCGGTGGCGCAGCCGGAGAACTTGCAGGCGGCGGCCTACCACTGCCTCGGCGAGGTGAAAAAGCGCGGACCTTGGATCACCCACAAATCCCCCGAGCCGTGGTGCGCCATGGTGATGAGCGACAACACGCGATGCTTTTACGCACGCGGCTCCGTGGAGGAACGCTACATGGCGAACGTATTCGGCGCATTCCGCGCGGGCATCGAGGCGCATCTGCCGCTCGCGCTCGCGAACGACTGGAACCTCACCCCTCACGAACTCGCACCCTACAAAGTGCTCGTGCTGCCAAACACCGCGTGCATCGATACGGCGCAGGCAGACGCCATCCGCGCCTTTGTGCAGCAGGGCGGCGGGCTGGTCGCCACGCTGGATGCCGGACTCTGCGATGAATTTGGAAATCCGCGCGACAAGCATGTGCTGGCCGATGTACTGGGTCTCGACCACCTCGGTCCCGCGGTCGCCGACGCCCCACCCGTGGAGATGGATGTGAACTTCGCGCGCACCCTGCCCCCGGAGTATTGGGCCAAGCGAAAGGGCGTGTGGGATTTCACGTACGAACGTGAGAGCTTCCTCGGCGCGCTCTGGCCGCTGCTAGGCAGGGAGCGCGTGACTTTCAAGGGTCCGGCTATTCGCGTGAAGCCGCGCGAGGGTGCGAAGGTACTGGGGATGCTGCATCCGCGCAGCGGCTCCAAAGGCGAGGCGACGCCGGCGATTGTGCTGAATACGTTTGGCAAGGGCCGCGTGATTACTTTTGCGGCAGGGATGGATGCGGCGAACTATCTCACGCCGTATCCTTACTATCGCGAGGCGCTGCGCAGCGCCATTGAGCATGCGGCCGCCACTCCCCCACCCGTGCGCGTCACGGCTCCAATGTGTGTGCATGCGGTGACCACGCGGCAGCGAAAGAACGGCGAACGGCTCGTGGTGCATCTCTACAACGACGTGAACACCACCGCGTTTCACGGGCTGCCTGCCGATGATGTGCCGCTGCGCGAAGAGGTGCTGCCGATCTTCGGAATCCGGGTTGCGTTTTCCGGCTATGCGATTCGCAGTGCGAAGCTGCAGCCCGAGGGCACCGAACTGCCGCTGGAAAAGACGGATGGAGGCGTGCAGGTGACCGTGCCGCGATTGGACATCCACACGATGGTCGTGGCGGAGTTGGGGGTGTAGTTGGAGGCTAAAGAGACGGCAGAGCCGTGGGGCTCGGAGAGCGCCATCCACCTCCGCCACTCCCCGCCCGCATTGCAAGCGAGGTTGAAAACCTCGCCTACTTTTGGGGTGCCACCACGGTGGGTGGGGCGATGGGCGCGTCGCCTTTTTTCTTGAGCATCTGCTGTCCCATTTTCATCCCAAACTTTTGCATTTCAAAGGACTGCTGCATTGCCTGCTTGAACGCGACCACCTGATCGGGATTGAGCACTTTGGGAGCTTCGTTCAGCACTCGCTGGTGGTAATCTTCCTCCTGCTTGATCCACTTATCGATCGCCTCGGGGTCTTCCATGGCTTTGAAATTTCTCCCCTGATCCACGCCGCTTTGGTCGAAGACGGAGGGCGGTGATTTCGCGCGCTGATCGCCCATGAGTTGGAGGAGTTGATCCTTCTGCTGCGCCTTGAGTGGCACCCCCGCGGAATTGAAGGTCTGATCGTATTGTGTCAGCATCACGCGCTCCCCGAGGGTCTTTTCGTAGGTTTCAAGTTCCTTGAATTTCTCCTCCCCCAGAATGGCTTTCAGTTTCTCGTCATACTCCTTTTTTGTTGCCGCACTCTTGTCTCCCATTTCCTTGAGTTTCGCTTCGTCGAGCTCCCCGTCGGCCAGCATGCCCCACGGATCCCCGGCCATGGCAGCCTGACGATCCGTGAGCATCGCCATCACCTGCTCCGAATCCTGCGGGGAGAGCTTCAGCGTGCGACCCAAGTCGCCATACTGCATCTTGGTCACCATCCCCATTTGCGATTTCAGCATCTTTTTTCCATCCTCGGTCTGGAACATCTTTGCCATTTCCTTCATGCCACCACCGCCTGCGGCCTCCGCCTTTGGCGCGGCCACTGCTGGCGAGACTGCGGCAGGCGCGGCCTCCACGGAGGCCACCTGCTTTTTGGCCGCATCGCGTTCGGCCATGAGCCGGGCATTGTTCTCCTTCAGCGGTTCGATTTCTTTTTGCACCAAGGCTTCCGTCTTGCGCGCGGCATCGCGCTCACCGGTGAGCACGGCGATCTGTTCGCGAAGCGACACGGTTTCGCCGCGGAGCTGCCAGGCAAATGCACCGAGCACGACGACAGCAATGGCAAGGATGGTGGAGAGAACTCGGAGCATGGCAGTAGTGGTTGGAGGTTTAAAGGAGTCGCTCGGAGCCTTTGCCCCAACGATTAGCGACCGCCGCCGAGGAAGGCCCGGCCAAAGGCGCGCCCCATGGTGCGCCCTTCATTCTGTTGTTTGAAGGTGTCCGAGATTGCATTGACCTGATCCGGCGTAAAACCTTTTGCGGCCATCTGCCGCTTTATTTCAGCCTGGGAGGCTTCCTCCTGCTGTTGCTTTGCTTGCATTTGCTCATCGGACCAGAGTGGTGCCATGCCCGGACCACCACCAAGATCGGGGATGTCGTTGGATGGGTTTTTCAAGCGAACATCCCGCATGATGCCCGTGAGTGTCTCCTGCTGGCCGGACTGGAGCGGCACGCCCTTCTCCTCAAAAT
>JAYUWZ010000350.1:0-1793 GCA_043753265.1 Verrucomicrobiaceae bacterium | reverse complement strand
TTTGGTCAGCGTGCGGTCGGCGTAGAACTGGGCGAGCTTGCTCACGAGCGAGTCGGTCGCTTCGTCGTCGGTGTAGGCGATGTTGTACTTTGCCAGCGAGCCGATGACGCGGTCGCGGGGAAACATGGCGCTGCCCTGCACCACGGTGGCCGGGGCCACGCCGTTTACGCGCACGAGCGGGGCGAGTTCCATGGCGAGTTCGCGCACGAGGTGGTTTGCGGCGGCCTTGCTGGTGTCGTAGGCGACGCTGCCTTTCTTGGCCACCACGGCGTTGGCGCTGGTGGTGAGCACGAGTGCGCCGCGCAGGCCCTGTTCCTTCCAGGTCTTGTAGGCTTCGTCGGCCACGAGGTAGCTGCCGGTGACGTTTACGTTGAAAACAAAGGCCCACTTGTCGTCGGGGATGTGGCCCGTGGTGTCGCTGGGCCAGAAGACGCCCGCCGTCACCTCGATGGCGTCGAATCCGCCGTAGGCGAGCGCGACCTGGTCGAGCATGGCGCGGATGCTGGCCCGGTCGGTGATGTTGCAGGCGAGGCCGAGCGCGGGGCCGCAGCCGCTGAGGCCGGTGCCGGCGACGCCGATGCCCTGGCCGAGCTTGGCCGTGAGTTCATCCGCTGTGGCCTGCGCCGTCTCGGGCTTCATGTCCACGCACACGATCTGCGCGCCTTCCTTGCTCAGGCGGTGCGCGGTTTCCTTGCCGATGCCGCTGCCGGCGCCGATGACGATGTGAATCTGCCGGGCGAGTTCCTTCTCGGCGGGCATGCGCTTCAGCTTCGCCTCCTCGAGCAGCCAGTATTCGATGTCGAACGCCTCCTGCTGCGGCAGCGCGATGTATTGGTCAATCGCCTCCGCACCGCGCATCACTTCCACGGCGCAGTTGTAAAATTCCGCCGTCACGCGGCTCTCGGACTTGTCCTTGCCCCACGCGACCATGCCCACGCCGGGGATCAAAATCACGGTCGGGTTCGGGTCGCGCATCGCGGGCGAGTTCGCGTGTTTGCACTTCTCGTAGTAGGCCGCGTAGTCCTTGCGGTACTGCGTGAGGCCCGCGGTGAGCTTGGCCTTCAGCGCGGCGAGGTCCTCGGCCTGCGGGTTCCAATCCACAAAGAGGGGCTTGATTTTCGTGCGCAGGAAATGGTCGGGGCAGCTCGTGCCCAGCTCGGCGAGGCGGGCAGCGTCCTTGCTGTTTACAAAGCGCAGGATTTTCTCGTCGTCCTGCACGGTGCCGACAAACCGGCGCTGCTGGCTCACCTGGCCGCGCAGCCAGGGGTTGATAGCGCTGAAAACCTCGTTGCGCTTTTCCTGTTCGAGCGACTGGTATTTCGCACCGCCAAAGGCCGTCTTGTCACCGCCCTTGGCCTGGTATTTTTCCTCGATAAACGCCGCCGCCGTCTCGATGTAACGCAGGGTCTCCGTGTAGCACTCCTTGTCGTCATCCGCCCACGAGATGAACCCGTGCTGGCCCATCATGATGGCGCGGCACTTGGGGTTCTTCTGCGAGATTTCCTGCATCGCGAGACCGAGCTCAAAGCCCGGGCGCATCCACGGCACGTAGTCCATCTCACCCTTGAAAATCTCCTTCGTCAGCTCCACGCAGCGCTTGCTCGCCGCCACGGAGATGATCGCATTTGGGTGCATGTGGTCCACGTGCTTGCCGGGGACGAAGGAGTGCAGCGGCGTGTCGATGGACGACGGGCGCGGATTCAAATTGAATGTGGTGTGCGAATACGCGGCCACCATTTCGTCCTCGGCGGGAGACTTCAGTCCCTTGTCCGCGCGCGCGCCGTAGCTCTTTT
>JAYUWZ010000349.1:0-4106 GCA_043753265.1 Verrucomicrobiaceae bacterium | reverse complement strand
TGCGCCGTGCAATCAATGGCCTGCGTCCCGCCCAGATCGCCTTCGGTACGGTCGACGCCCCGGAGCACGTGTTCAACCGCCGCTGGCTCATGCGCGAGGGTACCGCGCCGGTGAACCCCTTTGGTAAAGTGGACAAGGTGAAGATGAATCCACCCGCAGGGAGCGCAAACCTCGTGGAGCCTGCCGGGCCGGTCGATCCGACGGTTTCGTTCATCGCGCTGCGCGAACCCGGCGGACGAATGATCTCCATTTTCTCCGCTTACTCCCTGCATTACGTGGGAGGCGTGGGCGATGGCCACATCTCGGCCGACTACTACGGCATGTTTTGCGAGGCCTTGAAAAAGCTGCAAGGCGCCGCCGACACCGAGCCTCCCTTTGTGGCTATGATGGCGAACGGCACGAGCGGGGACGTGAATAATATCTCCTTCCGCACCCCGCGCGCCGCAAAGCCTCCGTACGAGCAGATGCGCCATGTCGCGGAGGACGTGGCCGGGAAGGTCAATGGCGCGCTGGCAAAGCTCGAGTGGAAAGACCATGCGGAGCTGGGTGCGCGCTATCGCGAGGCGCAGTTGGAATGGCGCAGCATCGAGCCGGAGCTGCTCGCGTGGGCAAAGGAGAAGCTCGCAAAGCCCGCCCCCGCGAAAGCGGATCTGCCCACAATTTACGCAGGCCGTGTGCAGCGTCTCTCAAAGGCCACCGGTCCTGCACTCGCGCCCTTGCAAGTGCTGCGCATCGGCGACATCGGAATCGGCACTTCGCCCTGCGAGACTTTTGCGGAGATGGGGCTGGAGTACAAAAAGCGCAGCCCCTTCGCACACTCCTTCATGGTCGAGCTGAATCACGCGTACCTCGGCTATCTGCCCACCCCGCGCCACTTCCCCCTCGGTGGCTACGAAACATGGCCCGGCACCAACGCGCTCGAGCTCCAGGCATCGGTGAAAATCCTCGATGCCCTGCTGGAGATGACGGGGGAGCTTGCGCCGAAGGGGCGGTAATAGATTACGCCTACTTTTAGTTCGCAAACCATGCTGCTTGGACGAGCCAGCGGCCTTCCCTGCCCGGAATCCGCAATTGCGCGAACCCTGTTCCTCTGGGACAGTCGACCCCAATCACCATGAACCTCCGCGCTGCCTCTGCCTTCCTTGCTGCTGCCCTGCTTGTGTGCCCTGTGTTTGCGCCTGCGGGCTTGGCGGAGACCATCGTCATGCCGGAGCTGGCTGCCGGGGTTTCTTTCACTTCGAAGGACACCCTGGAGAGCGGGCCGGAGGCGAAGGCGGATGCGGCAGCCTGCCTGGATGGGTTGCGCTGGGCGCAGCAGTCGTTTGGGGTGAAGTGCGAGGTTGCAAAGAAAGGGTATGGCGACTGGCTGATTCGCTATCCCAGCCCCGCGCCGACGGGTGACGCGACGAATGACCTCGTGGCCATGGAATGGTATATGGCCCGCGATGCGAAGGGTCAGCCAGTGAAGGCCCCGGCGGTGGTGGTGATTCATGAGTCCGGCCGCAGCATGATTTGCGGGCGCGGTATTGCACGCGGGCTTCGGAAGAGCGGCATCCATGCTTTTATGATTCAGCTTCCCGGGTACGGGGAGCGCACTTCCGAGTTTACGCGCGACATGAGCAAGATGATTCCCGCGCTGAAACAGGCGGTCACGGATGTGCGACGGGGTCGCGACGCGGTCTCGGTATTGCCTTTTGTCGACACCTCGATGATTGCCCTGCAAGGCACGAGCCTCGGCGGCTTCGTGGCAGCCACGGTGACGGGGTTGGATCGCGGATTCGACAAATCGTTCATCCTCCTCGCGGGCGGGCAAATTGCCGATGTGCTGCTCACGGGAAAACAGGACGCCGCGCGGATGCGCAAGCGCTTTGCGGACTCCGGGGTGACGGACGATATGATTCGCGAGGCCACCAATGCGATCGAGCCCAACCGGCTTGCCCACCGGATCGATCCCGCTCGCACGTGGCTTTTCACGGGTAAGTTTGACGACGTGGTTCCCCATGCCTGTTCCGAGTCATTTGCAAAGGCGGCGAACTTAAAGTTGGAGCACCATTACATCCTGCCATTGGGCCACTACTCCGCCGCACTGATGATGCCGGCAATTTTGCCGCGGATGAGTGAGATCGTTTTGGGACGTTGATTGGTGCGCGGCATATCTCACGCGCCACATTGACTACTCCTCACAATCCCCGAGCCGTTTCGCCAGGAAGGATTGCTCGGATTTGAGTTCGGAGAGTTTCAGGGCTTTGCGGAGGTGGCGTGCGGCGGCTTCGAAGTTGCCGAGTTGGGTTTCGAATTCGGCGAGGACAGCGTAGAGGAGGTAGTAGTTTTGGAGGGGTTGCTCGTTTTGGATACCGGCGAGGCACTGGATGCCGGCAGCGGGCCCTTGCACACGGGCGAGGGCGACGGCGCGGT
This sequence comes from Verrucomicrobiaceae bacterium, assembly GCA_043753265.1. Classification (GTDB taxonomy): domain Bacteria; phylum Verrucomicrobiota; class Verrucomicrobiia; order Chthoniobacterales; family Chthoniobacteraceae; genus SXWH01. Next base: position 1,691 of record JAYUWZ010000349.1, on the reverse strand, counting down.
TGAGCGCGACGATGGGGGAGTTGTCGATTTTAATGAGGTGATCGTAAAGGGCGAGAATGCGCGGCCAGTCTGTGGAGGCGTCGTCGGGGGCGGTGCTGTGGCAGGCGGCGATGCCAGCCTGCAGGTGGTACTGGCTGAGGTCGGTGCCCTCGGCGGAGCGCGCGAGGTGGATGAGCCCGGTGTGGATCATCTTGCGGTCCCACTTGGAACGGTCCTGCTCTTTGAGCCGCAGGATATTGCCCTGGGCATCGACCCGGGCGGGAAGGCGCGCGCCATTGAGCAGCATGATGGCCACAAGCGCGTGGGCGTGGGGCACATTGCCTGCGGGATGGCTGGCGAGCAGCGTGGCGAGCTGGATGGCTTCGTTGCACAGTTCCTGGCGGATGAGGGTCTCGCCGCTGGAGGCTTTGTAGCCTTCGTTAAAAAGGAGGTAGAGCGTGAAGAGGACGGAATCCAGCCGCGGCGTGAGTTCTTCGCCGGATGGGATTTCAAAAGGGATGCGCTGCTCCTGGATTTTCTGGCGGGCGCGGGTGAGGCGCTTGGCCACGGCGGCCTCGCTGGTGAGGAAGGCGGTGGCGATTTCGGCGGGGCTGAATCCGCACAGGGTTTTCAGGGCGAGGGCGATCTGGGCATCCTGCGGGAGCACGGGGTGGCAGCAGGCAAACATGAGCCGCAGGCGGTCATCGGAAAGCTCGGTGTCGAACGTGGGATCGCCCACTGGCGCTGCATCGCCGGACCAGTGCTCGACGGCGTGGATGATCTCGGTCTGCTTGTCGCGAAAGCGGTTCGCCCGACGGATGAGGTCGAGGGCGAGGTGCTTGGCAGTCTGGGTAATCCAGGCAGCGGGATTCTTGGGGATGCCGTAGTAGGGCCACGTTTGCAGGGCGCGGATGATGGCCTCCTGCACGACGTCCTCGGAGAGTTGGAGGTGCTCGATGCCAAAGATGCCGGTGAGCGAGGAGACGAGCTTTCCGGCCTCGTGGCGGAAGAGGTTCTCGGCCACGCGGGAGGCTTCGCTGGGCTCGGTGGCGACGGCTGTGTGGTTTTCCTGCGCGGTCACTTTCTTAAAGGAATCAAGGGGCAGGAGTCAGTTACCAGACTCAGGCGGCGAACACGATTTTCAGGGCGTTAAGCTTTTGGATCGTGGGGCAGAGGTCGAGGACGGGGCGGACTTCCACGACGGAGCCGTAGTCCAAAAGCGGGCAGGTCTCTGCGATGGCCACGGCGGCGTCGAGGTCGGCCACGGCAAAGAGGAGGTATCCGCCGATGGCTTCCTTGGCCTCGGCGAATGGGCCGTCGGAGATGGTGCGCTCCTGCTTGCCGGTAACAAATTTGCCCGCGGGGGCGAGGGGCTGTCCGCCCTTGAATTTGCCCTCCTTTTCAAAGCGATCCAGCCAGCCCATATACTTGCCCATGGCCTCCTGCATTTCCTGCAGGGAGAGGCGGTTTTCAAACTGCGTGCCGCGCAGCAGAAAGATGAACTCGGGGGTCTCTGATGGGTCGTTGGGTGTCATGACTTTTGGTAGTTGTGAGAGGAGGAAGACGTGCCGGGCGCAAGCTCCCAGCAGGGGCTCCCGTTGTGCGGGAGCCCCTTGGATTACTGGAGTTATTCCCCTTTTGCGGAGGCAGAGACGATGGTCTGGAAACCACCGTAGAACATGCGCTTGCAGTCGAAGGGCATGTCATTCGGG
>JAYUWZ010000348.1:0-1795 GCA_043753265.1 Verrucomicrobiaceae bacterium | reverse complement strand
ACGGGCCTGAGGAGTAAATCGTCGATGGACGCTAGACTGGCGATTTTTACCACTGTAGAAATAATCCTTGCCCGACAGGGACCAAAATCCGTAACACTCCCGCCATGGACCGCGCGAGCCCCTATCGCCGGGATATCATCCCCAACTTCTTTGTTACACTGCGGCTTTCGTGTCAGCCGTTAGACACTGCTCCACTCCGCTTTGCTTTCCTGCCTGCAGTCAATATCCCTCCCTTACCTCCCCACTCCTGTCACTAAGAGAGTTCCGAACGGTTCCAGAATAACATGAGCGAAGATAACCCCCATCAGCGGATAAGGGAAATCACTGAGCAACTCTTTCATGACCTGCTGCCCATCCTTAAATTCAAAAAGGGCTCGGTGCAATGGATTGTCGGCGACCATCGCTACCTTATCGGCGCTTTCGGTTTCTCGCCGGATTATTTGCAGGCGCGTTTGACCAATCCGGTACACCTCGACTCTCTAGTCAATGGTATCGTGCAGGATCGCGAGGAACGCATCATACCGGACACGCGGGCCGACTCCCGATGGAAAGCCGTGGACGGGACGGAGGACGTCCTTTCGTGGATTGGCTGGCCGCTACTATATAACAATACCGTTGTCGGTGTTCTAACGCTCGACCACGAGCAACCCGGGGCCTACCACGAGATTTCTCACGAGGCTCGCAAAAGCATTGGCACTCTTAGCAGCCAGGCCGCCAAGCTCATTCTGGAAGTGTATGAGCTTCAGAAAATCCAGATACACGACCGGGGCCTCCAACTCATCCTCTCGATCAACGAAAAGATTCTTCTCGCGGCAGATCTCAACGCTGTTTTAACCGCTGTTGTGGAAGGCGCCATCGCCCTCACCCATACGGATTCCGGTGTGCTTTATCTGCTCAATTCCGATGCCACAGAGGTACTGGATTCGTTTCACCCGAAAGGCTTCAAGCACCCGCAGCCCCGGCTGGACGATCCAAACAGCATTACTCGCGCCGTGGTTGAGACTTGTGAGCCCGTGCTGATTCCAGACATCCAAAAGGAACCGCGCGTCAACCCCAGCCTCCGCGGCAGCTACCGATCGATGTTCGCGATTCCCCTCATTCTCAAAGACCTGAACTTCGTCATGGGCGTCCTTTATCTTAATGGCCTAACTGATCGAGGCCTCACAGATATAGAACTTCATCTGCTCTCCACGCTCGCCGGGCAGGCTGCTCTTGCCGTGCGCATCAAAAATTCCGAGTATATGTATCACGCCATTCCACTGAGCGTGATTCTCAAGGATCGCAGTTCTCGGTTTCTCGCTTCCAATGCCAGTTTCCGGGCCAGCTTGAAGAAAGATGGCCGCGAACCCACGGAAAGAGACATCATTGGAAAGCGAGACGAGGATTATTTTCCAGATCAGGCCGCCGATTATGTGGCCATGGATCAGGAAGTCATTGGTACTAAATCTCCCAGGGAGGCTGATGAACAGCACCAAAGTCCGAACATGCCCGAGCCCGGCTGGGTCCACGTGGTAAAGAGCCCCGTCTTCGACAGCGCCGGGGATGTCTTCGGTGTCCAAGCCATATTTTGGGACGTCACCCGGGAAAAGCAAAACCGCGAGCGCTGGGAATCCCTCGTCGAGCAATCGCCCGATGCAATCGTCGTGCACCAGGATGGTCAGATCACACTTGCCAACTCCGCCGCGCTCACACTGCTGGAAGTAGATTCGTTCGCTGACCTCGAGCATCGTTCGATTCTCGAGTTTGTCGAGGACCGAGACCGCCCTCGCGCGGAAGAGCGCCTGGAAATGTTGCG
>JAYUWZ010000347.1:0-1796 GCA_043753265.1 Verrucomicrobiaceae bacterium | reverse complement strand
CCTTGAACTCTGCTGTGTATCGCTTTCTGGTCACGAGTTTCATTCTGTCTTGTTTCCTTATTCGGTGGTCCAGAATTCTCGCTCACCTCAAACCTCATCCTCCGGGATGGAGAGCGGAGACTCATATTCTTCGGGAAGGGACCACAGACCCCCGATAAGGTGGACCTTTTCATCGTCGGGGTAACGGTGATTCCCACGCAGCCGAAGGGGAAATAATGCGATGAAACTCCTTACCTTTCTCGCCGTATTGTTTGCACTGCCGCTGGGTGCGCAAGAACCGCCTGCACCTTCCAAGGAAGCTCCAGTGCCGAGCGGCAAAGCACAAGTGCAGGTGGATGTGCTGATGGTATCCGTGCCGGAGGCGAAAGGATTGCCGCTAATATCGAAGCTGCGCGACCCGAAGACAGTAGAGGCAACACAGGCGAAACTGGTGGAGATGATCGCGGCGAAAGAGGCGGAGTTGATCGACTGGCCGGAGGTGACGGTAGGGCACGGAGATAGTGGAGTTTCTGAGAATATTTTGGAGCAGCGCTACCCGGCCGAATTTGAGGGACCCCAGGTTCCGTCGTTTGGATTGAAGCAACCTCCAGACATGCAGGCTCGCTTTCAATGGGCGCTGGGTATGCTCGTTCCAACCACCTTTGAGACGCGAAATACAGGAGCGTCTCTGCAATGTGAATGCGAAGTGTCCAAGGACTATAGCGAAGCACGACTCCAGATAGCTGCCAGTTTTGTCCATCTGCTGCGCATGGAGGAACATGCAGCCGGCAAAACGGACAAAGGAGACGTCCTTTCGGTCAGGCAGCCGCTTTTTCGCACAACTCGGGCGAGTCTCAACGTAACGCTCCGGAACGGGGAACGTCGGTTGCTCTTGGTAGCCAAGCCGAAGGAGCCGGAAGGGACATTGTTCTTCTTTATTGCGGGAGTTCAGATTGATCCGCCGATGAAGTGAACAATTTCATTTGCAGATACTACGTGCACGTAGTATTCGCGACAGCATGACTTCCGTTCCGCACCTGCCCGTTCTGCGTTTTGGCCGCAGCTATGAGAGCCTCGACAAGCTTGAGATCAAGGATCACCGCTCGGGGAACGTGTGCGCGGTGGTGTCGACCATCAATGCGGGCATCCTGCGCAAGGACTTCAAGAAGCTGGGCGAGGCACGGGCGGCGTTGGCGCGGTTTTCGGTGGCGGACTTGGTGGCGATGTCGGCCAAGGCGGGCGACCTGTTTTTAAATGGCACGCTGCCTCTAGGCGACAAGGGGCACACGCAGAATGCCGACGAGTATGTGGCGACGCTGAGCACCACGAGCGGACTGCCGCATGTGATGGTGCGCCGCAACATGGCCAAGGTGCACTATGCGCTGACGCATCTGGGCGAGGTGCTGAACGGGCTTTCGCGCGGGCTCGACATGTCCATCATCGACAATGGATTTGGAGAACAGTTTGGGACGAAGCTTTCCTTTTTTCCCACGTGCCAGGCGCTCGGGTTGGTGATGCCGAGCAACTCGCCGGCGGTGAACTCGCTGTGGCTGCCGGCCATCGCGCTGAAGACGCCGGTGGTCATCAAGCCTGGGCGGGAGGAGCCCTGGACGCCCTACCGGCTCATCCAGGCCTTCATCGCGGCGGGCGTGCCAGCGGAGGCGTTTGGGTTTTATCCCACGGACCACGAGGGCGCAGGCGAGATTTTGAAGTCGTGCGGACGTGCACTGATCTTTGGCGACAAGGCCACGACGCAGCAGTATGCGAGCAACCCGGCGATCCAGGTGCATGGACCGGGCTGGAGCAAGATTCTCATC
>JAYUWZ010000346.1:0-4108 GCA_043753265.1 Verrucomicrobiaceae bacterium | reverse complement strand
GTCAGACTTCACCTGCAAAACGTCCCCCTTCATGGCCGCTCCTCCGGCCTTTGCCGAAGAGGCCAAACGTGAAGCCCTGCTGCTCCCCCGGCTGCGCCGGGATGATCCCCCGAAACAGGTGTTGATCGGCCGGAATGGGGATCTGCTGCGTGGCGAAATCGAAGCCATCACCAGCACCCATCTCGGGTTCCGCTCCGGTCTGGAACACTTCAAAGTACCGATGGACCGCGTCGCGGCGGCGGTCTGGGTCAAAAAACCGGTGGTTTCTGACAAAGAGAAAAAACCTGCGAAGGAAACCCCGGCGCCCCCGGCGGACGCGGGACTGCAATGGCTCGACCTGACCAATGGCGGCCGCCTCGCCCTGCGGGTCGAATCCTGGAATGTCAAGGAGGTGTCCGGCACCCATCCCACCCTCGGCGCCCTGCACATTCCCCTCGACCTGCTGGCGGGTTTCCGGATGGAGGCTCCGCCCGTCAGTATCGGTCAGGCGGCTCTGGCCAATTGGACCTTGGAAACCACCCCGGATCCGGTCCTGCCGGAAGCGGGCGGAGGCGATTCCGCCCTCGCAGGCAAGGCGGCTGAAGACTTCAAACTGCCCCTGCTGGAAGGCGGCGATTTCGTCCTCAAGGCCCAGTCGGGCAAGGTGGTGGTGCTCGACTTCTGGGCCACCTGGTGCGGCCCGTGCGTGGAGGCGCTCCCGCAAATCAGCGCCGCCGCCAAGTCCCGCGAGGACAAAGGCGTCGTATTCCTAGCCGTGAACCAGCAGGAGGAGGCCGACGAAATCAAAGCCTTCCTCAAATCCAAGAAGCTCGACATCCCCGTTGCGCTGGACGTGGAAGGCGAGGCCGCCAAGGCCTACATGGTCCAGGGTATCCCGCAGACCGTCGTCATCGACAAACAAGGCAACGTCGCCGAAGTCCACGTGGGCTTCAGCCCCGTGATGAAAGAACTCCTCGGCCGCACGCTCGACGAGTTGCTGGCGAAGTAACTCTGAGACTTCTTCCTGATGAGTTTTCGCGCACTGCTCATCCTCGCGGTCTGTATTTTCTTCGCCGTCGCCTACTGGCGCAAGCATGCCCTGCCTGCGCGTGGCACGCCGGAAGCCGCACGCCGCCTGCGCGAAATCGCGACTGAACTCCAGCAACTCGCCGAGGAGCGGACCGTGGGCATTGAACAGCAGAAGTCCGCACGAACCGAAGAGGAGTTGCGGGCCCTCCACAAGCGCAGTTATGAAATCGACGACCGGGCAGAATTCCTGCAGGGCCAATTGGAGAAATTAAAGTAACGATCAGGGAGGACGTCGTATCATCGTCGCTCGGATCGCCCACGCAATTCTCCCGCGCGGGAGAATCACCCGCCACACGGTGCAAACATCGCGCCGTGCGGGAGAATCATTCTCCCACGACGGAAAACGCTACCTTTCAGAGATTTGCCATGTATTCCAGCTGGGAAACTGCCTGCGCCACTCTTGGGCACGGCCTGCGTGGGCAAAGCGTCCTGCCCCGGCATGGGAGGGGAGCCGGATGGAGGAGGGAATCACCCCCGCAAAACGCCGAAATCGGCGCTGCCTGCGGAGGAAAAAGGGCTTGGGAGGGTGAAGGAAAAGGGCTGCCTTCATGGTGTCGGGCGGATCACTACGCGGGCCTAATTGATGACATTTATTTAATTAAAAAGCGTGGTTGTTAAGCCGATACGCCATAATTTCAAGAATGGCCAGAAAAGCGCTTGTTTGCCGCAAACTACTCTCGACACGTTGATAGGAAACTACTTATGCACGTAAAGTTCCACGGGAGACTGCCCCAGCACTCCAGCCCGCAATCGCTAATACGCTCAATGAAACTCGTACGCTCATTCGTTGCCCTCTTCGCCGCAGGGCTCAGTCTTCTCAGCGCTGCCACCGCTCAGGTGCCGAATACGCTGAAACACAATATCCCCGCTCCACCTGTGGGCGCGCAGGGTGATACCCAACTGGGCTACAAAGTCGCAGTGGATGGGGCATATACAGTGGCGGGAGCGCCACTCGATGATGCCGGTGCCACCAACTCTGGCGTGGTGAAAGTGTTTAATTCGACGACCGGGGCGTTGCTCTTTGTGCTGCCAAACCCCAGCCCTGAGGGGAATGACAACTTCGGCATCTCGGTGGCGATCTCCGGCTCGCGGGTGGTGGTGGGAGCCCAACAGGACGACACGGGCGCGACCGATGCCGGGAGCGCGTATGTGTATGATCTGAGCAGCGGCACTCCCACGGTGCCGGTGGTCACGCTTAACAATCCCAGCCCGGGGGCGACTGACTTCTTCGGCTGGTCGGTGGCGATTTCCGGCACGCGGGTGGTGGTGGGAGCTTACCAAGACGACACGGGTGCAAGCAACGCGGGCAGCGCGTATGTGTATGACCTGGCCAGCGTCACTCCCACGGTGCCTGTGGCTACGCTCAACAATCCCAGCCCGGCTGCGAATGACCAGTTCGGCTTTTCGGTGGCGATCTCCGGTACGCGGGTGGTGGTGGGGGCTCAGGAAGACGATACGGGTGCGAACGATACTGGCAGCGCCTATGTGTACCAGTACGGCAGCCCCGACCAGGATCCTGGACAACCTTCGTTTTGGGAACTCGCGTTCACACTGAATAACCCCAGCCCGTCGTCTGGTGACTGGTTCGGCATTTCGGTGGGGATCTCTGGCACGCGGGTGGTGGTGGGGGCATCCTTGGACGACATGGGTGCGACCAACGCAGGCAGCGCTTATGTGTATGACGTGAGCAGCGGCACTCCCACGGTGCCTGTGGCTACGTTGAACAACCCCTTCCCTGCGCCGGTCGACTCGTTCGGCTACGTGGTGGCGATTTCTGGCACGCGCGTGGTGGTGGGAGCTTCCCAGGACGACATGGGCGCGAGCGACGCGGGAAGCGCGTATGTATATGACGTGGGGAGCGGGACGCCCACCGTGCCCACGGCAGTGCTGGACAACCCCAGCCCGGCAGCGACTGACCTTTTCGGCCGTTCGGTGGCGATCTCCGGCACCCGGGTGGTGGTGGGAGCTTACCTGGACGACACTGCTGCGACCAACGCAGGCAGTGTGTATCTGTATGACATGGGCGGCGGCACACCCACCGTGCCCGTGATCACGCTAAGTACCCCCAGTCCGGCGACGGGGGATAATTTCGGCTACACAGTGGCGATTTCCGGGACCTGGATGGTGGTGGGGGCTTACTCAGAAAATACGGGAGCGAACAATACCGGGAGCGCCTACGTGTATGACCTGAGCAGCGGCACGCCCACAGTGCCAGTGGTCATACTGAACAACCCCAACCCGGCGGCGGGTGACGGTTTCGGCTTTTCGGTGGCGATCTCCGGCACGTGGGTGGTGGTGGGAGCTCCCTATGACAACGAGGGAGCGGACAATGGCGGGAGCGCATATGTCTATAACCTCGCTAGCGGCACTCCCTCCGTGCCAGTCACGACGCTGAACAATCCCAGCCCAGCAGCGAATGAGTACTTTGGCTACTCGGTGGCAATATCGGGCACGCGCGTGGTGGTCGCGGCGCCCTTTGACGACACCGGTGCCACCAGCGCAGGCAGCGCGTATCTGTATGATGTGGCCAGTGGCACTCCCTCTGTGCCTTTTACCACGCTGAACAATCCCGGCCCGGCGGCAAACGACGCTTTCGGAGCCTTCGTGGCAATCTCTGGCACACGGGTGGTGGTGAGCGCTCACTTCGACGACACAGGCGCCACCGACGCAGGCAGCGTGTATGTGTATGACGTGGCCAGTGGCACCTCCTCCGTGCCCTTTGCCACCCTGGCCAATCCCGCCCCGGCGGCGAGTGACCTGTTCGGCGCCTCGATTGCCATTTCCGGTCCGCGGGTGTTGGTGGGCGCATACGGCGACGATACAGGTGGGTTAAATGTGGGGAGCGTATATTTGTATGACATGGCCAGTGGCACTCCCACCGTGCCCTTTGCCACCCTGATCAATCCCGCCCCGGCGGAGAGTGACCAGTTCGGCTATTCGTTGGCCATTTCCGGCCCGCGGGTGGTGGTGGGCGCATTCGGCGACGACAATGGCGCATCCAATGCAGGCACTGCGTATGTGTATGACTTAGGCAGCGGCA
>JAYUWZ010000345.1:0-4111 GCA_043753265.1 Verrucomicrobiaceae bacterium | reverse complement strand
TCGTGCTGGCCAATGGGGCGGCGGAGAACAAGCCACTGAAGTATTCCTCGAAGGAATTCAAGGCATTCCAGAGCGCGCTGGATCACGTCACCCGCGAGCTCGCGTGGATGATCGTGAAGGACGGCGAGGGCGTGAGCAAATTTGTGGAGGTGCGGGTGGACGGCGCGGCATCGCTGGCCGATGCGCGCAAGGCCGCGGAGGCCATCGCCAACAGCACGCTGGTAAAATGCGCATGGTTCGGCGAGGACCCGAACTGGGGGCGCATCATGGACGCCATCGGCTACAGCGGCGCAAAGATGCGCGAGGAAGCCGTGGACATTTACTACGACGGCGTGCTCGCGGTGAAGGACGGCATGCTGAGCCGCACCCCGCTCGACAAAATCCGCCCCATCGTGAAGCAAAAGCGCTTCACCATCACCGTGGATCTCAACCAAGGGCGCAGCGAGTACGTGGTGTATACGACGGACTTCACCGTGGATTACGTGAAGCTGAATATGGGGGATGGGACGGGGGGGTAGGCGCGAAAGTAGGCAAGTGGGAACGCAGGGGAGCAAGCGCTTGCCGATGTTTACCCGGGCAGTTCCCCTTTCTATGAAACAAGAAAGTGCATGCTCATAGATGAAGTATTACAAATTGATCCCGAACTGCAACGACCTGTCACTTCGCGCACTGGAAATGCTTGAACCCGAATTTCTCGACGTGAACTTATTCAAGCAGGGCGGGAATATTGAGTCTCAAGTGGGTGACTGGCGCTTGCGGTTCGACACAAGAGGCGCTTTTCCGGATCTCGTAGCGCATTCGCTTTTATTCTGCTCACCACGGCTTGCCTCAACGTTCAAGGCGCATGCTGGTGCGGACGTGCAGATTATCTCCATCCCGTCCTATACAGGCACGACCCGTGCGGACGTGGAGTATGACTTGGTTCACCCGCTGCGGCTCACCAGTTGCCTCAATTTATCCGCCGCAGATGTCGCATATCGGGATGGAAGAATTCGGGCCATCTTCAAGCACGTTCTGGATCCATCGAAGATCCCCGCCGGGCTCAACCTCTTCCGACTCGCTGAGCAACCACACGATATTTTCGTTTCGGACAAACTCGTGAAGATCTGGAGGGGCGAGAAGTTTTCCGGCATCCACCTGCTTCCGGTTCCCCTCCAACCCACCTGAAGAGCAAGGCAGTTGGCCGACGGGAGTTGCCCGGAGGCCGCAGGCACGCCACTGGGTGACGAAACACGCGCGAAATTCCGTTCAAAGTAAGTTTTGACGCGCGGCCAATTCCGGGCCGAGTGAGCAGTTCATCTCAGTAAACTGACGAAATTCGATTTTCGAAATGGTGCAGCCGGCGGGGGTCGAACCCACAACCTTCGGCTTCGGAGACCAACGCTCTATCCAGTTGAGCTACGGCTGCACAAAGAGGCCATATATAGTGCTTTGGGCAGGCGCGGTGTCGAGGGAAACTTTTGGAAGCACAATGAGGGAGCAGCTCATCGCCAAGAGGCAGATACGTTCTGCAGGGTCGGGAGATCGTGCTTCCGCGCTTGGCAGCAGGTGTGGCAACGGCGACAGAGGGAGGTGTATGAAAGTGTGTTCCTTCCTCCTCCTGCTCCTCCTCACCTTTGCTCGCGCGGACGATGGCCCTGTAGCGTGGCGCGCGGAGAAGCGGATCATCGACATGCATGTGCATCTCGGGGGGGCGGCGGGGATGATGGCACGGGCGGTATCCATCATGGATCGCGCAGGGGTGGGCATCGGGGTGAACTTGAGCGGCGGCACGGTGACCAGGAAAGGCGATGCACCCTCCGCATTTGAACGCACGAAGGAGATGGCTGATGCGCGGCACCCGGGTCGCTTCGTGCATTACATGAATCTCGACTACGCGGGCTGGGATGAGCCGGATTTTTCCGAGCGCGCGGCGAGACAGATTGCGGACGGGCACCGGATGGGGGCGGCGGGGCTGAAGGAATACAAGCGGCTCGGGCTTTTCCTGCGCGACAAGGAGAAGAAGCTCCTGCGCATCGATGACCCGAAGCTGGATGCCATGTGGGCGAAGTGTGGAGAGCTGGGGATGCCGGTATCCATTCACGTAGCCGACCCGAAGGCCTTCTGGCTGCCGTATGACGACACGAATGAGCGGTGGACGGAGCTGAAAGATCATCGCTCGTGGTGGTTTGGCGATGCCGCGAAGTACCCGCCGCGCGAGGAACTGCTTGCGGCGCTGGATCGCGTGATTGCGCGGCACCCGAAGACGCAATTTGTCTGTGTGCATTTCGCGAACAACTCGGAGGACATCGACTGGGTGGACCAGCGGCTCGATGAGCGGCCCAACATGTTCGCAGATCTCGCGGCGCGCATTCCGGAACTCGGCCGGCAGGACACGGAGAAGCTCCACAGCCTTTTCACCAAGCACGCGGGGCGCATCTTTTTCGCCACGGACTTCATGGTGTACGACAAGCTGATCCTTGGCTCGGGTGGGGATGCGGACAAGCCCACCGATGATGATGCAGTGGTCTTTTACGACAAGTGCTGGCGATGGCTGGAGACGGCGGACCGCGACTGGGCGCACATGACGCCCATTCAGGGAGATTGGAAGATATCGTCCATCCACCTGCCACCAGCGGTGCTGCGGCAGATCTATTTCGACAATGCGCGCCGGCTGCTCGCGCGTTCACTGCCGTTGCCGATGATGAAGGCTGCACGAACGGAGCGCGATTTTGCTCCAGATGGGAAGCTCGACGAGGCCGAGTGGGCCAGGGCCACGCCGGTGCGCATGGAGTATCAATCGCACAATGCCACTGCGCGCGCGGGGCTGGGCACCACGGTCAAGGCGCTGTGGAGCGCGGACTACCTTTACCTCGCCTATGAGAGTCCGTTTACCAAGCTGTCAGTCTTCGAACCGCGCATGGAAAAGGAGCGCATCGGGCTTTGGGACAACGACGTGGTGGAGGCTTTCATTGCTGCTGACCCGGAAAAAGTCGCGCACTACACCGAGCACGAATGGGCACCGAATGGGGAGCAACTGGACCTCACCGTGGCACCGGGCAAAAAGGATTTCGGCTGGAGCAGCGGGATGCAGTCGGCGGTGTCGGTGGATGAGGCCGCGCACGTGTGGCGGGTGGAGGTGCGCATCCCCATTAAGGCCATTGCCGGCAAGGCACCGGAGCCCGGCGCGCGCTGGCGCATCAATCTTTTCCGCCACGACAAGGCCTCCGGCAGTGGGCTCGCATTCAGCCCTGCGCTGCGCGGGACGTTTCATACACCGGAGCGCTTTGGGTGGCTGGAGTTTGAGGGGAAGTGATGTGAGGCGACTTGTATGATCAAACGCAAAGAAAACGTCTCCGGCACGCCCCTCCGGGGTGCACCGCTTGCGCGTTTTCCGGGGATGTTATCCCCGGCTACGATCCGTCACCCTCCGGGGTGGAAGCGGCGTTCGTCGGGCTCGACTATGCAATTCTTATAACACTCAGAGGCCCGTGTCACTTCATGGGTACTTGCGGATCGGGTGAAAGTGGTCGACTATTTTTCAAATGCTCGCTCCCACGCCAGAACTGCTTGCCCCGGGGGATGCGCGTGCCCTGGCGCTCGACCCGGGATCATTCGAATGGCACCGGGTCCGCTCGGTGGAGGATCCGCAATTTTTGGAGGCATACGAGGCGTTGTGGGCGGAGTTTGGGGCGTCGAATGAACTGGAGACGCAGGGAGTGATTACAGGCCGGCTGGCGCTTGGGTTATCGATGCGATATGAGATGGTGATTGCCCGGTCGGCGGGCCGGATTGCAGCGGTGCGTGACCACACCGCGATTTGGTTTGAGGACGAGGTAATCGTACATCTCTCGCATGTTTTGATTTCGCACGAGTGGCGCAGGACCGGCCTCGCAGGGTGGATGCGCGCGGTGCCGGCAGCGACTGGGCAGGAGGTGGCAGTGGCGCGTGGCGTTCCCGATGCGCCCATCACGCTTGTGGCGGAGATGGAACACGACGATGGGAGCGTTCCCAGCCGTGGCATTCGCCTGGCTGCGTATGAGCGGGCGGGGTTTCTAAAAATCGACCCGTCACGGGTGCTATATCATCAGCCCGATTTTCGACCGCCGGATGCCATCGATACACACGGCGG
>JAYUWZ010000344.1:0-4113 GCA_043753265.1 Verrucomicrobiaceae bacterium | reverse complement strand
CGGGGAGATGCCGCTTTTTGAAAAACCCGCCGCGCCAGCCACGGCCCCGGGGGAGAACCGCATGGAGTCGGAGGGGGGAATCCATCCCTCGGAACCGCACCTGCTCATCGGCACCCACGCGCTGCTCTACGAGGGCGCGGGCTTCACCCAGCTCGGGCTCGTGGTGGTGGATGAGCAGCACAAATTTGGCGTGATGCAGCGCGCGCGCCTGCGGGCACAGGGCACCTCGCCGGACGTGCTGGTGATGACCGCCACGCCCATCCCCCGTACGCTCACGATGAGCCTTTTTGGCGACCTCGATGTGTCCACGCTGGATGAATTGCCGGCGGGCCGCGGGAAGATTGTTACCGGCGTGCGCCCACCATCGAAGCTGCCGGAGGCCACCAAATTCCTGCGCGAACAACTCGAGGCCGGGCGGCAATGCTACATCGTGTATCCGCTCATCGACGAAAGCGAAAAGCTGGAGGCCAAGGCTGCCGCGGCGGAGATCGCGAAATGGAGCGAGGGGCTTGCACCGATGAAATGCGAACTGCTGCACGGGCGCATCCCGCCGGAGGAAAAGGAGGCCATCATGCGCCGGTTCCGCGCGGGCGAGACCAAGGCGCTCGTGGCCACCACGGTAATCGAGGTGGGTGTGGACGTGCCCAATGCCAGCGTGATGCTCATCGAAAACGCTGAGCGATTCGGCCTCGCCCAGCTCCACCAGCTCCGCGGGCGCATCGGTCGCGGCCAGCACAAGAGCTACTGCGTGCTCATGACGAGCAGCGACGACGAGGAGTCGATGGAGAAGCTCGCGGTGATGGAGAAGACTTCGGACGGATTTGAAATCGCCGAGGCCGACCTGCGCCTGCGCGGCCCGGGCGACATCCTTGGTACTGCGCAGAGCGGCCTGCCGCCCTTGCTGCTTGGCGACCTGCTGCGCGACGGCGATCTCATGAAGCTCGCGCGCAACCACGCATTCCTCATCTTCGAGCACGATCCCAAAATGGAGCGTCCCGAGCACGCGGGCTGCCGGGTACTGCTCACTCAGGCGCAACGGGTGAACCACGCACAGGTGTCGTAAAAACATCCACCGCCCCGTACCTTACACCGGCTCCAGCGCTGCGATAGTGCCTTCCTCCCACGCCAGGGCCCAGTCGCGCATTGCCTTGAGTGTGGGCCGCAGGGCGATGCCTTTTTGCGTGAGGCGATAGGCCATGCGCCGGGTGCCATCGTCGGCGGGCATCTGCTCGATTACCCCGCCAGCCAGCAGCCGCTCCAGGCGCTCACTGAGGATGTTCGTGGGGATGCCCTCCGGGGAGTTCGTAAAATCCTTAAAGCGCGTGCGCCCGAGCACGAGGTCGCGAACGACCAGCAGCGTCCAGCGGTCGCCGAAAAGATCGAGGGCACAGGCAATGGGGCACGGGGAGCGGCGTCCGGTGGCGGTGTCCTTTCGGGAACCTGTGCGCGTGGATTTCGGTTTTGGCATGGAGGAGGATGACACTTATTTACTTGCAATACAAAAGTATTATACTTGCATTATGCAAGCAATATGGCTCATCCTTGCGCCATGGACACGAACACCGAGCCAACCCTCGCGCCTCCGGGAGCGGGACTGCCTGCCTTCGAACTCTTCATGGGACGAATTTTATTCGGTCTCCGGCGCCGACTGGGAAATCGCGATGGCTTCACAGCCAGGTTTCAGCGGGAGAGGGAGCGCATCCGCACGCTGGTGGAGTCGTGCGAACCCGGCCTGCGGGACCGACGGGTGCTCATTGCACGCGTGAGGGGGCTGGAGGACAGCAGCCGCCATTGGTCCGTGTGGATGACGCTGGATCACCTGCGCATCGTAAATGGACAAATGGCGCTGGTGATCACCGCGCTCTCGCAAGGTCAGGTCCCCCAGCGCAAGGCCAGCACCGCCGCAGTGAAACCGAGCCCCGACGCGGACGCCACGGTGGTCGAGGCGTATGAGGCAAGTTGCGATGCCCTGCTGGCAGCCGCCGCAGCGGTGCCGGAGCTCAAGACTGCGGCGCGATTTGAGCATCCATGGTTTGGCCCGCTCGATGCCGCAGGATGGTACGCGCTGGCGGGCGGGCACCTGGCGATTCACCGGCGGCAGCTCGTGCGAATCATCGCAGGAACAGGCGGGGCCGGTGAGTAACCGACATTCACCATACGCGAAAGATTGGGAAAAGCGCGGCCGACCCTTTATGCAGGGAGCCAGCATGCAAATAATCACCTGCGGATGAAGCAACCGCTCTCGCTCACCACCGATCCGATTCCGCAGCTCACGTGGCGCATCGCGGTGCCGATGAGCGTGGGCATGTTTTTCAACACCATGTACAACGTGGTGGACACCAAGTGCGCAGGCTGGCTGGGCACGGAGGCGCTGGCGGCGCTCTCGCTTTCCTTTCCTGTATTCTTCGTGGTCTTCGCCATGGGTAGTGGCCTCGCGCAGGCCACGACGGCGCTGATGGCAAATGCGCTGGGTGCGAACGAGCCTGCCGATGCGCGCAAGGTGCTTGCCCAGTCACTGCTCTTTGCGGTGGTCGCGGGAGCACTGCTGTCGATTGCGGGATTGCTCGCATCCCCGGCGCTGTTCCGCCTGCTGGGCGCAAAGGACAACTACCTTGCGACGGTGCTCGACTACATGAATGTGGTGCTGGGCGGCGGCATCCTCTTCCTGCTGCCGATGGTCGTAAACGCGGCGCTCAACGCGCAGGGAGAGACGCGGGTGTATCGGAATTTTTTGATCGTGGGATTTTTTGCAAACATGGTGCTGAACCCAGTGCTGATGTGGGGACTGCTCGGCCTCCCGGCCATGGGCGTGGCGGGTCTTGCGCTGTCCACGGTGCTCATTCAGGCAGGCGGCGCTTTGTTTTTGTGGCGGCACGTGATGCGCACCGAGCTGTGCCGGGAAATCACACGCGCACACTTTCGTCCGGATTTTCCAGCGCTCCGGCGCATCGCTGGCCAGGCGATTCCCGCAGCCCTGAACATGCTGACCATTGCGCTGGGAGTGTTTGTCATCACGTGGTTCGTGCAGCATTTCGGGAAAGAGGCGGTGGCCGCATCGGGCATCGCCACGCGCATCGAGCAAATCGTGCTGATGCCCGTGATCGGCCTGAATGCCGCAGTGCTTTCCATCATCGGGCAAAATCACGGCGCGGGGCTGCACCATCGGGTGCGCGAGGCGTGGGTGACGAATCTGAAAATTGGAGCGGCCCTCATGTTCCTGGGAGGATTGCTGGTATGGGCGCTCCGGGATCCAGCCATGCGGTTTTTCTCCGACGACCCCGCGGTGATTGGGCACGGTCGGGATTATCTGCTCAGCGCGTCGCTCACGCTCGCCGCGTACCCGATTCTATTCATCACGGTCTTTGCCATGCAGGGAATCAAACGCCCGCTCTATGGATTGTGGATGGGCATTTACCGCCAGATTGCAGCCCCGCTCGTAGTCTATCATGCGCTGGCATTTGGCCTCGGGTGGGGCCTGTGGGGAATTTGGTGGGGCATCAGCATGGTCACGTGGAGCGCCGCCATCTTCGCGCTCTTCTGGGGATGGCGCCACATTGGGCGCGGGGCTCGTACGGTCGGTTAACGGAACTTCGGACCAACTGAAAAGCAGGACAGCATCCATGCTGATCAGCGAAAGGGAGAATCCTGTTTAATCCTGAAAATCTTGTAAATCCTGTCCTTAAAAGGGAGCAGGTTGTCGTGGATATCTGGCACCAAATTTCAGAAGCCGCCTGCCGCTTCTTTTGACAGGATTTACAAGATTTTCAGGATTAAACAGTATTCCGTGAGACGATGACTGCTATGAAAATGGCTACGTCATTAGCCGCTTCCCACGCCCCTCCCGCGTGATAAAATACAGGCATGTGGCAACTCTCCGTTTCATGGTGGGAACTCGTCCTCAGGGGGATCATCGTGTATGGCTTCCTGCTCATCGCGCTCCGTCTCACGGGGAAGCGGCAAGTAGGGCAGCTCGCACCTTTTGATCTCGTGCTGCTGCTGGTGCTCAGCAACGCCGTGCAAAATTCCATGAACGGGGGCGACAACTCGCTCAGCGCTGGACTCATCCTCGCCACCACGTTGATTTTGCTCAACTACGGCCTCGGCCTGCTGGCC
>JAYUWZ010000343.1:0-19276 GCA_043753265.1 Verrucomicrobiaceae bacterium | reverse complement strand
GGGCGAGCGCGTGTATGTCCGATTTTCCGCCACCGATGCCGTCCCCGCGGACGCTGTGTGGCTCGACTCCGCACCCGGCCCGATGACATCCGCTGCATGACCACCCACTGGAAACGAAAAGACCTCACAGGACTCTCCGAACTCACTCCACAGGAAATCCGCCACCTCCTTTCCACCGCCACCGCCTTCAAGGAAGTCGGCACGCGGCAGATTAAAAAAGTCCCCGCCCTGCGCGGAAAGACACTCGTCAATTTCTTCGTCGAGCCCAGCACGCGCACCCGTGTGAGCTTTGAGCTCGCTGCCCACCGGCTCAGCGCCGACGTGGTGAATATGAGCGTCAGCAGCTCCAGCCTGAGCAAGGGCGAGACGCTGCTCGACACCGCGAAAAATCTGCGCGCGCTGCTCGCGGATATCATCGTGCTCCGCCACAGCAGCGCAGGCGCGGCGCAGTTCCTCGCCGAGCGCATGGATGCCAGCATCATCAACGCTGGCGATGGCGCGCACGAGCATCCCACGCAGGCCCTGCTCGACGTATTCACCATCTGCGAGGCCAAGAAAATCCAGGGCGCGGATCTCAGCGGCCTGCACGTGGCCATCCTCGGCGACATCCTTTTCTCGCGTGTGGCGCGCTCAAACATCATCGCGCTCACCAAGCTCGGCGCACGCGTCACCCTCTGCGGCCCGCCCACGCTGGTGCCCAAGCAGCTCGAGAGCATGGGTGTCACCGTGACCCACGATCTCGACGCACTCATTCCCGAGGTCGACGTAATCAACCTTCTGCGCATCCAGCACGAGCGCCAGCGCAAGGAATACTTCCCCAGCCTCGGCGAATACACCTCGCTTTTCGGCCTCACCAAGCACCGCGCGGAAAGGCTGCGCGACGATTGCCTCATCATGCACCCCGGCCCCATCAATCGCGGCGTGGAAATCGACAGCGACATCGCAGACAGCAGCCGCTCCGTCATCCTCGACCAAGTGACCAACGGCCTCGCCGTCCGCATGGCGGTGCTTTACCTTTGCTCGGGGGCGCGCGGAAACTGACATGACCACCCCAGTAAAAAAGCCCCGCCGCAAACCCGGCAGCTACCTCCCCGGCATGGCCCCGGACGTGAGCCGACTCTGCACCGAACTCGCCACCTTCAGCGAATTTGGAAAAGAAACGTTGATGGGCGATCACGACTGCGGCGGCCTGCGCGTGCCTGTCTTTGAGAACGAATTTTGGACCGCCAAGCAGCGTGAGGGTCACAGCCTCCACGAGGTTTCCTACCGCGCCTGCTTCAAGCCTCAGCTACCCGCGTTTTTTATCCGTCGTTTTACCGAAGAGGGCGAATCCGTGTACGACCCATTCATGGGCCGCGGCACCACGCTCATCGAGGCCGCGCTGCTCGGCCGCAAACCCGTGGGCAACGACGTCAACCCCCTCTGCTCCGTGCTCACCGGCCCGCGCATGCAGCCGCCTACGATGGACGAAATCCGCGCACGCGTGGAAACGCTCCCAATGCAGGACAAGGTGGACGCACCCGAGGACCTGCTCGTTTTCTACCACCCCGACACGCTCCGCGAGATTGCCGCGATGCGTGCCTACTTCTCCGCACGGCGAGCGAGCGGTGATTTCGATCTCGTGGACGGCTGGTTGCAAATGGTCGCAACCAACCGCCTCACCGGCCACAGCCCCGGATTTTTCTCCGTCTACACGCTGCCGCCCAATCAAGCCACCAGCGTCGTCGCGCAGCGCAAGATCAACGAGAAGCGCAAGCAGACGCCCGAGTATCGAGACACGCGCAAGCTCATGCTCAAAAAGAGCAAACAGCTTCTCAAGGAAGGTGTGCCCGCGACGATTCCCAGGCCAGAGCTTCATGTCGGCTCCGCCGCGCACACCCCCGGCATCAAGAGCAACAGTATCTCGCTCGTCGTCACCTCCCCGCCATTCCTCAACATCGTCCAGTACAAGGTCGACAACTGGCTCCGCGCCTGGTTTTGCGACGTGGAACTCGATCAAGTAGATGTGTGGGAATTCCGCAAACTCGAGGACTGGGCCGAGGCCATGAGCGCCACCTTCGCCGAACTCCGCCGCGTCCTGCGCCCCGGTGCCATCGTCGCGTTCGAGGTGGGCGAAATCAAAAAGGGTACGCTCAAACTTGAGGAGACCGTTGTCAGCATCAGCCGCGCCGCGGGACTCGTTCCCGAGTGCATCATGATCAACACGCAGGACTTCACCAAGACGTCGAACTGCTGGGGTATCTCCAACATGAAGCACGGGACGAATAGCAACCGCATCGTGATTCTCCGCAAACCGGAATAGTCCTTATGTCCTCACTCCTCATCAAAAACGGCCGCATTCTCGACCCCGCCAACCAGCGTGATGAAATCGCCGACCTTCTAGTCATCGATGGCCGCATCGCCGACGCCTCGGTTCCGCGCGATCCGAAGAGTGCAATCGAAACCATCGACGCCTCGGGCCTGCTCGTCACTCCTGGCTTGATCGACCTCCACGTCCACCTTCGCGAGCCCGGCCAGGGCGCGAAGGAGACCATCGCGACCGGCACCAAATGCGCGGCGGCGGGCGGCTTCACCACCGTGGTGTGCATGCCAAACACGTCGCCCTCGGTGGACAACGCCAGCGTGGTCACATGGATTTTTGAGAAGGCCAAGTCCGATGCCATCGTAAACGTCTTCCCTACCGGCGCGCTTACCAAGGGTATCGCTGGCGAGGAACTCGCGCCCATCGGTGCCATGCACAAGGCGGGCATCGTCGCTCTCACCGACGACGGCCACTGCATCCAAAACCACGAGGTCATGCGCCGCGCCTGCGAATACGCGCGCATGTTCAACCTCACCGTCATGGACCATTGCCAGGACTACAATCTCGTCGGCAAGGGAGTCATGCACGAAGGCCGCGTTTCCACCGAACTCGGCCTCCCCGGCTGGCCTGCGGTCGGCGAGGAAATCATCGTCGCCCGCAATGCCCTGCTCGCCGAGCTCACCGGCACGCCCATCCACTGCCAGCACCTGAGCGCGGGCGGCAGCGTGCGCATTCTCCGCGAGGCTCGTGCGCGCGGCATCCCGCTCACCGGCGAAATCTGCCCGCACCACATCGCGCTCACGGACGACCGCATCCGCGCCTTCGACACCAATTTCAAAATGAACCCGCCCCTCCGCAGCGAGCGCCATGTCGAGGCGCTCATCGAGGGCATCGCCGATGGGACCATCACCGTGCTCGCAAGCGACCACGCCCCCCACTGTGCTTACGAAAAGGAAGTGGAGTTTGATCAAGCACCCTTCGGCATCCTCGGCCTCGAGACCGAGCTCGGCCTCTTCCTCGACCTGCTCGTACACAAGCGCAAGGCTATCTCCCTTTCCCGCCTCGTCGAACTTTATACGATCAATCCCGCGCGCCTGCTCGGCCTCCACACCGAGGCCCGCGGCCTGCGCGGCACACTCAGTACCGGAGCCATCGCCGACATCACCCTCATCAACCCCGGCCTCGAATGGGCCGTGGACAAGGAGCAGAGCCATTCCCGCAGCCGCAACAATCCCTTCCACGGCTGGGAACTCAAAGGCCGGGCGACCCGCACCATCGTAGCTGGTAAAACAGTGTGGTCCCTGTAACTGAACCGTGAAGGGCGCGCCGATTTTGGAGCGCGGTCTGTGTGCGGAGCACCAGCCGCAGCTATTTCCGAAACACCGGAAGGCGGCGCAATGTCGAACGATGCCCGCGCTGTCTACGGAGTTGCTTGCTTCGTCGACCTTGCTGCGGCTGGTGCTTCGCACACAGACCGCGCTCCCATCGCGTCTTCTGTACTTCGCGCTTTCCTTGGAGCCATGGCGGCTCTCCATGGCGGCAATGCCACGCTATGTTCCTGGCGGTTCAATCCTCTTCGATGCTCACCCCGAGCAACTCCGCAGCCTGCGCCGGAATCCCCTCTAGCCCCGCGCGCATCAGCGACTCTCCCACGAGAATCGCATTGCACCCTGCGGCAAACGCCCGCTGCGTGTCCGCCTTCGTCTTGAGCCCGCTTTCACTCACCAAAATCACCCCCTCCGGCACTTCCTCGCTCAGTTCCTCCGTCGTCGCCACGTCCACCGTGAACGTGTGCAGATTCCGATTATTGATCCCAATGAGCCGCGCCCCGAGATCCAGCGCACGGTCCAGCTCTTCCGAGGTGTGCACCTCCACCAGCACGTCGAGCTGGCACAACTCCGCCTCCGCATAAAGCTTCTCCAGGAGCGGCTGTTCGAGTGCCGCCACAATTAGCAAAATCGCGTCCGCTCCCGCCACGCTTGCCTCCCAAATCTGCGCCTCATGAATCGTGAAATCCTTGCGAAGCAGCGGCAGCCCCACCGCCTTCCGAATCTTTGCGAGAGACGACAGATGCCCTTGGAAAAACTGCTCATCCGTCAGCACGCTGATACAGTGCGCCCCCGCCGCTTCATACGCGCGAGCAATGGCCACGGGATCAAAATCCGACACAATCACGCCGGCACTCGGGCTCGCTTTCTTCACCTCGGCGATCAGCGCCAGCGCCTCCGGCCCGCAATCCAGTGCGGCAGCAAAACCGCGAAAGTCATTCCGCTCCAGCGCAGCCGCGCGCAACAACTCCGCCCGTGGCAATAGCCGTGCGACTTCCTGCTGCTTCACTTCGATAATGGTCTTCAAACGATCAGGCACCATCCGGACAGTCACCAACGAGACACCAAAGCTGTCGAGTGGAAATTAAGCCCGCCCTTGTTTTGTCTGACCCGCCTCCACCCCACCCCAGACCCAAATCTTAAATCTGAACTCCTAAATCTTAAATAAGAAGACGCCCGGTCCCGTGCGGGGAGCACGGAGCCGGGCGCCTGAAATGGACGCGATGAGTCGTTCGCCACGTTTCCCGCGGCTCATCGCCGCCGGATGCGCAGCCTATTCGCCGTCTTCTGCGATCGCGGCCTGCGGGCAGACGTCGCGGGCAGCAGCGGCGTGGGCGAGTTCCTCGTCGCCTTCTGGTTGCTTGTAGAAGTACACTTTCGATTCATCCGCATTGTACTGCAGAAGATCGGGTGCTTCATCGAGGCACACGCGGCAGGGCGTGCACAGTTCGTTATCCACGTACCAAGGGCCGGGGACATTCTCAGGGACTTTGTTGTTTTTATCAGCCATATGATTTTGGAGTTAGCTGGCTGCGGCATAAAAGAATCTTCCGTGTTTTGCAAGCGGCGCATTGTCAGGGCGTGATTTAATTAAGGTCTACGCGAGCAGGAGCGTGTGTTCGAGCGGGAGCGCCGCCGCTGGGAGCATGCGTCTCTGACGCATTTCTTCGCTCGTTACGGTTCTCCAGAGCCTGCCCTGAGCTTGTCGAAGGGTCCTCGGTCGGCCACCTCATAGCGCGAAGCGCCTCTCTCCTTTTGCCCCTCCTTTCTCGCGGCAACCATCGTTTTATGACCGGGTTTCAATCACACCCCGCAGTTCCATACCACCCAGATGTTCCGTGACACCATCGACCGAATGGTTTATATTCCCAGCATGGAAAACGGAGGTGGGAGAGTTGCGGCTGCGAGGAAACAAGCGCATCATTCAGACAGGAAAGAACATATTCTTTCCTGCAAGGTCTTTTGGACGCCAATAGGACGAAACGCGCATAGCGCAACAACTGCAACAACCCCCTCCAAAGTGCTCCCGGTGCTCGTGAATGCTTCGTCGCATCTATTGCCGATAATCCGTCACTCACCGCAATAAGTTCAAAATCAAGCGCTTGCGTTCTGGGATTATCGGCGACGTCCGATCGCCGATATTTGCCCACCCTATTCACGTCACCCTCCGCAACAACTGCAATAACCCCCTCCTTTCCCGCGGCAATCATCGTTTTATGACCGGATTTCAATCACGCCCGGCAGGGAGTGGAGCACGCCTGCTGGCAGAGGGCGGGGAGGTGCCCCGCCGTGCCGCGCAAAGCGCTTCTAGGGAGAGGATTGTTTATATCTGCTAGAATTCCGCGCGGATTTCCTTGCCTGAAAGCGAAACTCCCTGTTAATTCCCATCACCCTTACACCGTCCAAGCCCCCGACTTGGATCTACCCTGCACCCTGCACCCTGCACCCTGCACCATGAAGAACTCTGTCCACTCCGCCCGTACTCCCGCCTCTGCATCCACCCGTAAACCTACCCGCATTTCGGCAGGTTTCATTGCCGCGCTTTCGCGCAATCTGGCACTCGCAACCCTTGCGGCCATCGGAATCGGTCGCGCCAACGCAGCACCCCTCACGTTTGAGGGCACCACGGCTCCCACGCCGGGCGACGGCTTTTCGTGGCTCGACCCTCTTAACTGGACGGATGACTTACTGCCCACGTCTTTCGATGACCTCACCTTTGGTGCCGGCATCACAGGCCCGATTCTTCTCGGCCAGAGCCAGACCGCTTCCTCCCTCACTTTCAATACGAGCGTCGCACTGGGTGCATACGGCAGCGACCTGGGTATTGCGCTGAATTCGGGAAGCATCTCGGTGGCCTCGGGTTCCCTGGTTTCGCTCAACGCCAACTACAATGGCCTGGCGGGACTCAACCTGAGCGGTGGTGGTAATCTTTACATGGGCAATCTCTCGCCCGACTTCGCGGGTAATATCACGGTGGACGGCGCAGGCACCACCCTGATTCACAAGCAGGAAGGTCCCACGAACCAGTACAATGGCATCGGCGGCGCTCAGGAAGTGGGTCGTTTCGACCAGACTTCGCTCGGTTTCACTACGGCCGCACGCACGATTACCCTTACAAATGGGGGCGAATACAAAATCCTCACTGCTGGCAATAATTCCGAGGGCAACTACAAAAACATCACCATCGGAGCCGGCGGCGGAACTCTGAACCTCGCGGCGGGCTATCTCGTTCAAAGCTTGGACGACATCGGCCAACTTGCAAATGCGGTCGGGAATACCTTCACCAAGGCTGGCAAAGGCCGTCTCACCATCACGGGCGCGATGGCACCCACGAATCCGCTGGCTGGGCCGGTGGTAATCGACGGCGGCATGATCGAGCTCAACAGCGTCACGTCCGGGCGATTCAACGGCATCACCACCGCAAATACCCTGACTATCAATAACGGCGGCACGATTTTCCTGAACGCCGGCACGGCCGCTCTCGATATCGCAACCGTGATTGCCAATAATGGCTCAATCCTGGGATTCAATGGCGGGGATCATACGATTGGCCTTGCTGCTGGCGGCAGCACCCTCACCGTCAATGGTACGGTCTCGCTGCTGAACCGCGACCTTTTCGGCCCGCAGACTCAGCGTTTCATCCGCTTGCATTCGGAGTTGAACGGTAGTGGTGTGCTACAGTTGCTCGGCAATACCAACGCCGGCGGCACTCCTCGCATTGTCATTCAGCGCGCCACACCCGCGGCGACGTTTAATGGAACTTTCCGCCTCATGGAGAACACCTCCCTCGAGGCCAATCCCCGCTCCAATGCCAGCACGGCGGGCGGCACGGGAACCGTCGTGGACACCGGCAAACTTCTCAATAACGGCGACATCGAATTTGCCGGTTGGGGCAGCACGCTCGACGTGCGCGATTCCAATCCTGCCGCTGCTTCGGTACTCGATTACTCCACGAACGAAATCAGCATCACCACCACTCAGGTAGGCGCGGTGAATACCATTTCGAATGTTCGGGCCACTGCGGCGACCGGCGCGGGTCACCTGTTCAATTATGGCACCCTCACCATGGGGAACCATTACCTGCAGATTCAAGGCAATAACTCCTACCAGACCGGCTTCGCCGATACGGCAAGCATCGTAGGCAATGCTCGGATTCGCATGAACTCCGATGCCTCACCCGTGGTGTTTTCCAATGCCTCCGCCATTGCGGAAGATGCTGCGGGTCGCAGCATCACGTTCATCAAGTCCGGCCAGGGCACTACCGGCGCGCGCGACGTCATCATCGGCGGCAATGTGAGCATTTCGAATTTCAACGTGGACTTCGGCACTGTGCAGCTTCGTGGTGCTGGCTCCATCGGAACGGCCTTCGGCGGTGCGGCTGCAAATATTCTCATCAATGGCGGCTCTACTTCGAACGTCGCCAATGCCAACCCGACTACCGGCCTGTTGCACCTCGATAACAACACCGGCCATGTCGTGGGCGCGACAACGGTCATTGCCGCGGCAAACAACAACGACCGTATCTCGGACACGGCGATCGTGACCATGCGCGGCGACGGCATTCTGCGCCTCACCTCCGCCAACACCATTGGGACGACCGAAACGGTCGGGACCATCAATATCAACGGTCACAACGCGCTCGACGTGGTCAAGATAGGCACCGCGCCCACCCCGGTGGCTTTGACGGTCAATACCCTGAATGTGGGTGCCACGGCCACCGCCAATCTCACCGGCACCACGCTGGGTATTGCCGGAAATAACACCTCGCGTATTGTCATCCCTGGCACCGCGACTGGCTTCTTGGGTTCTCAGTTCCATTCGGCCAATGAGTGGGCCAAATACGACAACACCGTGGATGTCCTGAACGGGATTGAACTGGGTGTTACTCCCTTCCTGGCGACCGATTACACCATCAACGCGACCAATTCAGATGCCGCATGGGCCAGCGGACAGCAATTGAAGCTGACCAGCAACAACGGTGCGATCCTAACGTCGGACAAGGCCGTTGCGCGTTTGAACACTCAGTTCACTGCTGGAAACCAGAATATCAACCTCGCCGGGTTTGTGCTGACGGTTGAAGAGGGCGGCATCATTTCTTCCCAGTCCATGGGCTTCAAGGATGGCGCGACCGCCGCCGTCCCGAGTGGCACTGCCGGCGTTACAGCGGGCACTACTGCCTCGGCTGCAAATCTTTTCGTTCACGCCAATAACACCGTCGAGTTTCACACTCCAATCCGGGACAATGCGGCTGGCGGCTCGGTTACTTTCGTGAAGAGCGGCACCGGCACAGTGGTGCTTTCTCACCAAGATCGCGCAGTTGGAGCGGCTCAGGTCGGTAGTGGGCCTTTCACCACGCCTACGTGGAGCAGCACGCACACGGGGGGCTGGGTTATCAATGATGGCACGCTCAACGTGCACCGTGGCCAGTTCCTTGGTGCCACGCCCACCACAGTCACACTCAATGGTGGCCAGCTCGAAATCAATCACCCGGCCTCAAATGCCAATGCTGACAGCATCCTGCCTGGTTGGGGCCATCACATTGTGGTGAATGGAAATGCCACTGTTGGTTTTGACGACAATGGCGAGGCAAACGACGGTAGCACGGGTGACCGCACGATTGCGCTGCTCGGCTCCCTAACCATCAACAACAACTCCACCCTTTCCACCGGTGCCTTCAGCGGCAACGATATTGCCTATCTGGGCGGCGTCACCATTAATGGCCGGGCAACCTTCAATATTGTCCGGAATGATGCCAACGCCACCACGATTCTGGGCGGTGCAATGACGGGTGGTGGATTTGACCTTGTCGGTTATAATTCGACGGGTGGCAGTTTGGTAATCGGTGGCAGCCAGAACGACTCCGCAAACAATACCTTCAATAGTGGTATTGTGCTTCTCGGCAGCACTCTGCGCCTGAACAAGGCGAACGGCGCGATTGCAATTCCGGATACCGCCGACGCGGAAGACGTGGTCATCAACAACGGCGCGACGCTCGCGTGGGGGATCGGCCATTATGGTGACCTGACCACGACGAACGTCATCAACAATAACACCTTCGTTAATGGTTTGGTGCCCACGTCACCGGCAGCGGTGCTCGCCTCAGGTCAACACCAGATCGCAGACACCGCAACCATTACCCTGCTGAATGGAACGCTCGGAAACGGTGACCGCATCCAGAACGACACCTTTGGTGGGCTGATCATGAAGAACGGCACCTTCAATGTCGGTCTTGGCTCCCTCGCAGTCGGCGGCACAGCCACCATCTCGGGCGGCGCTTTCAATATCGACCGTGGCGGCTCCTTCTCCGCGGGCACGCTCACGCTTCAGCCGGGCGCTCCCGACCTGAATATCACCACGGGTCTTCCGATTCCGGGTGCCTTCACCACGCTTGGGGTCGGTGCTGGCGGTCTCAATCTCAGCGGCCAGAACATCACTCTCGGCACAGGAACAAACGGTCTTCAGGCAGGGGCCGGAGCCGTTCTTAAGCTTGGCGGTGGCGTCACCGTTGTGGGCAGCGACCTCGTTGGCGGCTCCTATGGCCGCAAAGGTATTTTCATCCAGATTGGCAGCAGCTTCCGCGAAATCGGGGACAGCCGCATCGATCTCGATGGCGGCACTCGCGACTTCAACATCGATACCGATGTAATCTTTACGGTCACTCCTCCTATTGCGAACGGCGGCATCACCAAGAGCGGCAATGGTGCGCTCGTCCTCGAGCCCTACCAGGCCAGCACATTCGCAGGCCCAGTCACAGTCAATGCGGGTATCCTCCAGGCAAAGGGAGATGGCGCATTTGGCACCAGCGCGGGCGGCGTCACGGTCGCCAGCGGCGGCACGGTAAAGCTCGATAGCGGCTGGTCCTATGGTGATGCATTCACCGTTTCCGGCCCTGGCGCTTTGATCCCCGGTGGCGATGGAGTCCGCGAAATCGGCGCACTTATCGCTGAGAGCGGCTACAATCACCTCACGGGTGCAGTGTCCATCTCCGGCAATGCCACTCTCGCTGGCAGCACGTTCCTCGATCCGTCAGTCATACCTGGTGCAGGTGGCGCGCCTTTCCGCATCGGCACCCTGAGCATTGAAAGCTCGGGTGGCTTGACCGGCACCGGGAACGTCACCCTCTCCGGCCCTGGCGATGGTGTGATCACCAATGGTGTGAACACGGTTGGCGCGGTGATCAAAGACGGCGCGGGTCGTTGGACTGTCTCCGGCGCAAGCAGCTATGCAGGCACCACCAACGTGCTGGCGGGCGTACTCCGCGTGACCAATTCAAGCGCACTTGGCACGTCCGGCGCAGGCACCACGGTCGCAGGCGGCGGCACGCTCGAAATCGACGGCGGTCTGAACATCTCGGAGACTTTCAACCTTCAGGGCTCAGGGGCCGGCATCCAGAGCGGTGCAATCCTCAGCAGTTCGGGGGTGAATACGCTCACGGGAGCCATCGTGCTGAACGGCGCAACCACCGTTCGCAGCAACTCTACGCTCAACCTCACCGGGGCCATCACATCGGCCAGTGACAGCTCGCTCACCCTCACAGGCAGTGGCAACGGCACCATTTCCAACAGCATCTCCACCGGTGTGATTGGCTTCGATGGCATCACCAAGTCCGGCAACGGCACTTGGACGCTCTCCGGCGCGAATAACATTTTCGGAGCCACCAACCTGCGCGGCGGCACACTCGTGCTGAATTACGCGACCAATAACAACGACAAGGTGAATGCAGGTTCCAACCTGAACTTCTCCGGTGGCGACCTCGTTGTTCAGGGGCATGCGACCTTGTCCACTGTCCAAACGGTTGCCGGCCTCGACTTCCTCGCAGGCGGGGCACAGATTGCGGTGAATGGCGGTGCGGCGCTGACTGCGCTGGATGCCGGTTCTTTCACCCGCGCCATCGGCGCAACGGCGAATTTCACGCCCGGTGTCAATGGTACCGTGGTCACGAGCACCCCTCTTACCAATGGCATCATCGGCGGCTATGCGACCGCGGGTGGCACCAACTGGGCCACGGTGACTGGCAGCCAGGTTGCGGCACTCTCCACCTACACCCCGCTCGACACTGCGACCGGAGCGGACAACGCAATTGTGAGTTCCGCCACCCTGACGGGAGCGGTCGGCGTCAACACGCTGAAAGTGACCGGCCTCGGCCTCGTCGCGGGAGCCAATGGCGTCAGTGCTGGCGGCATCCTCTACACCGGCACGGGCGCTGGCGGCATCGCTGGCACAGGCCTCATCTCGGGCGGATCGCCTGCGGATGAACTCATCGTCAATACCGCTTCCGGTTTGCTGGACATCGCTGCCCCGATTATCGGCAGTGGCGGTGGCAGCCTCACCAAGGCTGGCGACGGCACGCTCCAGCTCAGCGGTTCCAGCGCCTTTACGGGCAGCATCAATATCACCGGTGGCACACTCTCCATCGTGGGCACAGGCGGAGGCCATCCCACAGCGCTCGGCAGCGGCACGGGCCCGCGCAACATCCACCTGAATGGCGGTACCTTCCAGTCCATCGGTGATTACGATCTGGTTGCAAACACCGTGCAGTTCGTCATCGGTTCGGGTGGTGGCACCATTCGCTCGGCTCTCGGTGGAAACATCTCCATCAACGATGCCACGGCTCCCGGCTTGGTTCCGCCTGCGCAGCTTTCAGGTCCGGGCGACCTCACCTTCACCGGTGGTGGTCGTTACACCCTCTCGGGCGGCACACCGCAGTTCCGAGGCTACACAGGGAAAATCACCGTCGAAAGCGGTATCCTCACCCTCGGCCACTCATTCTCGGCTGGCGGTCTCCAGGAGCAGACCCTCACGCTCAAGACGGGCAGCGCAATTATCAATAACACCGGCTTCGGATTGGGCCAGAACGGCCTGCCGAATAACATCGTCGCGGAGTCCGGTGTGGAGTTCTACGGCTTGGGCGGCACTCGTGCCTTTGGCGGGGATATCAAACTCAGCGGCACCACTACTTTTGCTCTGGTCGAGCGCGATAACGTGGCACAAGAGCGTCAATTGATGCTCAATGGCCGTGTCTCCGGCGCGGGGGTGACGATCAATGTGGTTGGTAACGGCAATGGCAACCCGCTCTATCTGGGCAGTGGTGCCAATGACATTACGGGAACCGTGAATTTGGGTGCCAACGCCGCGCTCGAGGTGCGCACCCCCAGTTCCATCGGTTTGAACGTGGGCGACGTCACCGTTAACCTCAATGGCACCAATTCCCGCCTCCTGCTTCGTCACTTCCAGAATGCCGATTACCTCGTAAATGTGAATGTGAACGCAACCTCCGAGATCAACTCGGATCGCTTGGTCAACTACGGGGGTGGAGCCAATCAATTGCTCACCATCAATAATCTGACGTCGTCCACTAATGGTATTCTGACCGTTGGTGGTGGCAATGGCTACACCACACGCGTGGCAGGGGCCGCGACCTTCAGTGCCAACGCGATCCTGAATGTCACAGGTGGCTCAGGAATCTTGTTTGATAATGGTATCAACTTTACTGGCGGGGCCAACACCCTCGACAAGCGCGGCGGTGCCTCAGTGGTCCTGCGCGCCCCCTCCAATCATACAGGCGAGACGATCATTCAAGGTGGCGTCGTTATTCTGCAAGATTCAGCGACGCTCCTGAACACCACGGGAATTCAACTCCGTGGTGGCGAACTCCGCGTGGATAACAGTGCGCTTTCGCTGGCAAACCGGGTCAATGATACCGCAGCAATCACTCTCGGCGGTGGAGCGCTCCGCATTACTGGGCCCGAAACCCTCGGGAATGTCACCGCAACCCCCGGTGTGACCCAGGTCATTTACAACCCGACCAGCGAGACGGTGGTCACTTCGCTCACGCTCAATGGCTTCACCCGCAGCGTTGGTTCCATCCTTCAGTTCCAGAGTCCAGACTCAGGCGTGGGCACGATTGGCGCGGCAACCTTTGGAAATTCCCGCGTGTCCGGGCGTATCCTGATTCCCGGCCAGGCAGATACCACTCAGACCATTCCGGGCTACCTTGGCAACAACGGCGTCGACTTCATTCAGTATGACGGCACCACCCTGGATGGCGGCGTAGCCCTCGGCGTTCGCGACATGCGCAACCCAGGCACCCTGGGCGCACCGAATAACTACACGGACAACTCCGCTGAAACCGCTTGGACAGATGCCATCATCTCCCGCCTCACGAATGGTACGGACAACACCACGGTTACCAACACCCTGACGGCTTCCCGCGGGCTGGATGCAATCAAGATTGAGACCGGCGGCACCAACCGCACCCGCACCATCGACCTCGGCGCAAACAACCTCCGCATAGAGGGCGCGGGTATCGTGGTCGTCAATGCCACGGGTACAGGCCTCATTGTGAACGGCACCACTGGTGTTCTCACTGCGGGCCCTGCCACGCCCGGCGTCGGCACAGCGGAGCTCTTCCTCGGCGGCTCCGGCGGTACTATCACTGTCAACGGCCTCATCGGTGATAACAGTGGGCAATCCGTCGCGCTCGTGAAGCACGGTGCCACGCTGCTCACGTTGAACAACGCCAACACCTACACCGGTGGCACGCATATCAACTCTGGCAACCTTCGGGTTTCCAACGGTGGGTCCCTCGGTGCGGCTGCAAACCCCATCAATCTCAACGGTGGTTTGCTCGACATGTTCGTGAGCGGCACTGTGGCCAACGAGAACATTGCCGGCTTCGGAAATGCCATCGTCGTCAACGCAAACTCTACCCTGCAGTTGGACAACGGGGCTGCTACCACAATCCTCGATACCAACCTCGCCTTTGGTGCGGTGACGATCAACAACTCCCATACCTTCGTGTTGCGCGGGTTTGACAGCGTCGATGCGACCTTCACCGGCACCCATACGATGAATGGCACCCCCACCATCGACATGGGTCAGCAAGCCTCCGGCAGCAATGCCTCGGTCTTCACTTTCAACGGTGAAATCGCGGGCTCCGGCTTCTACGTGGCCTCCTCGGGTAACAACGACAACACCGCCGGCATCCTGCAAATCGGTGCAGGTGAGTCCGTCGCCAATACCTACACGGGCAAGCTCATCACCCTCCCGGGTTCGAACAACGATGACCTCATCATCGAACTCAACAAGGCCGCCGGCACCACGGCCATCACCGGCGACATTCAGATGGATGGCGGCGTGATTCGCCACTTGAACGATAACCAGATCGCTGACTCCAGCAATGTGGTGAACAATCGCGGCTTCCTGAACTTCAACCAGCGTGACGAGACCATCGCCTCGCTGGTGATGAATGGCGGCGCGGTGCTGACCAACGTTACGACTGGCATCCCCGCCCGCACCAATGTGGTGAACATCACCGGAAACGTGGATGTGAACGGTATCTCGAATATCGGCACCAACACCGGACTCACCGTGGGCAACAACTCCACGCTGAATATCGGCGGTCTCCTCCGCATCGGCACCTTCGGCCGCGTCCACCTTACCGAGGGCCAGACCGGCGCAGTCCTGAACCTCAATGGAGGCCTGGAAATGACCGGCTCGCTGCTCTCGCAAAACACCGGGGCAGGCGCAAACATCATCCGCCTCAGCAGCGATGTCGTAACTCTGGCCTCCATGCACGTCTCGCGCATCGGTGCCGTAGTGGATACGGATACCTTCCTCGACCTCAACGGCACCCGCAGTTTCACGGTTGCGGACGGCGGCGCAGGCCTCGACCTCGTGGTCAGCACCATCCTCCGCAACAGCACCGCACCTGTGGCGACAGGCGGCCTCATCAAGGACGGCCCCGGCACTATGCAACTGGAAGGTGGCGGCGCTGCCAATACCTATACGGGCCCGACGTCCGTCAATGAAGGCACGTTGGTTCTATTCAAGAGCGCGGGCACCAATACCCTCGGCAACGGCACGGGTCTGGTGACCATCGGCGACGGCTCCGGCGGAGCGGGTGCGGACAAAGTCATTCTGCGCAACAGCAACCAGATTGCAGATACCACGACAGTAACAATCGCGAGCTCCGGTCTCCTCGACCTGGAGTCCTTCAACACCAGTGAAACCGTGAGCTCCATCAGCGGCAGCGGCGCGATTGAAACCGGCCCAGGCAGCGTGTTCACCGTAAGCGGTCCCGCCACCTCCGTATTCAATGGCGGTATCCGCGGCGTGGGTGCCTTCATCCGCAGCGGCTCGGGTGCGACGGACATGGCAGGCACCAGCGAGATTCTCGGTGGCACCAGCGTCACTGGCACCAGCACGCTCCTCGTCTCCGGCTCCCTCACGGGCGCTGTGACGGTGACCAGCGGCGCAACCATCGGCGGCACAGGCTCCATCATCGGCACGCTCACCGTGCAGACGGGCGGCTTGCTGAAGCCCGGTGCCAGCCCCGGCCAGCTCGATACCGGCAGCCTCGACCTGCAGACCGGCTCGGTCTCGACCTTCGAGATCAACGGCACCACCGCCGGCACCGGCTACGACCAAATCAACACCACCGGCACCGTGACCCTGGCGGGCGACCTCGTGCTCAGCCTCGGCTTCACCCCGGCTGAGGCACAGGTGTTCGCACTCGTCCTGAATGACGGCACCGATGCGGTGAACGGCATCTTCACCGGTTACCCCGAAGGTGCCACCGTTGCCTCGGCAGACGGCTTCGACTACGTCATCAGCTACATGGGCAACGCGGATGGCGGTGCGGTCGGAAACGACATCATCCTCACCATCCCAGAGCCCGGCTCGGCGCTCTTGCTCCTCGGTGGCCTCGGCTTCCTAGCAGGTGCCCGCCGCATCCGCCGCCGCGAGTAGCAGCAGTAGGGTTCGAAAAACTTCAAAGAGCACCCGGGGGAAACTCCGGGTGCTTTTTGGTTTTTATAGTGGCAGAAACACCCCGTCTCTTTGTGTTCACCTGCCGAAAGGCTGCGGATAAGACTGACTCTCTCGCCGTCTTTATTTCAGCCTCGCATCCCTTTTTTTTGGATTTTTGCACGTCTTGCGGACAATCGTGCTCTGCACATGGACATTCTGACGCTCGATCTTCCCGGCATCCGCAAAGTCGCAAGCGGCAAGGTGCGCGAAATCTTCGATCTCGGCGAGCACCTGCTCTTCGTCGCGACCGACCGCATCTCCGCGTTCGACTGCGTGCTGCCCAATCCCATCCCGCGCAAGGGCGAGGTGCTGACGAAACTCTCCGATTTCTGGTTCGGCAAAATGGATTTCGTGGAAAATCACCTCGTCACCGCCGAGTTCTCCGCGTTCCCCGAAGCCTTGCGCCCGTTTGAAAAGGAACTCACTGGCCGCTCGATGATCGTGAAAAAAGCAAAGCCGTTGCCGGTCGAGTGCGTGGTGCGCGGCTACCTCATCGGCTCCGGCTGGAAGGATTACCAGCGCACCGGCGCCGTGTGCGGCATCCCGCTCCCGGCTGGACTACAGCAGGCTCAGCAACTACCCGAGACCATTTTCACACCGGCTACGAAAGCCGCCACCGGCCACGACGAAAACATCCCCTGGGAGGAATGCGTGCGCCAGTGCGGCGAATCCGTAGCCATCCAGGCCCGCGACCTCGCCCTGCGCATTTACGAGACAGGACGCGCCCACGCAGCGGAACGCGGAATCATTCTCGCCGACACCAAATTTGAATTCGGCCTACTCGACGGGCGCGTGATCCTCATCGACGAAGTAATGACCCCCGACAGTTCCCGCTACTGGCCAGCCGCCGACTACCGCGTGGGCACCTCGCCGCCGAGCTTCGACAAGCAATTCGTCCGCGACTACCTCGAAACGCTCGACTGGGACAAAACGCCGCCCGCGCCATCCCTGCCTGCGGCCGTCATCACCAAGACGAGCGCGAAATACCAGGAAGCCTACGAGCGTCTCACTGGGTTCAAGCTGTGAGATGCTGAAAGCACTGAAAGCCTGGCTGCAACGCCGCCGTGAGAGCCGCGACCGCATGGGTGTGGAGTCACTCTTCTCGAAACACGTCTCTCGCAAGGTGCTCGATGCGGCAGCGAAACAAGGTGAAGCGTTCCTCACCGGTGCAAAGATGCCGCGCAAGCCCCGGAGCGTCGATTTCGCCTTCATCTCGGTTACCGCGCCCGAGGGGGAAACCTACTCCAACCACTGTGCCATCCTCACCGATCTCGCCCACCTGCACGGCGGCAGTACGCAGGTGTTCCTTCCGGTCGTTGTCATCGGCTTCGGCTGCGTCATCGACGACGCAACACCGGGCGCTTGTCTCCGCTTTGTGAAAGAAGCCCACGATCGGCTCCCCGCTGCTGTATCTATAGTCCACGGCTCAGCCGTGGGAGAACTCGGATCCTATGGAAGCTCAGAGCGCCTTGTGTATGGCTTCTGGTGGTCGGGCATGCTCGACGCGCTGCGCTTGCTCGCAGCACTCAAGCCGGGCGAGGTTAGGCAAATCGACAGAACATAGTCCATCTGCTCACAGCGGCGACACCTCCGTGCGCTGCCCCTCAGTCAGCACAGGAAACCTGCGTCGGTATGCTCGTCTTGCCGCGGTCGCCGTGGTGGCGTGAATCACAACTGGCAGCCCCACAGGACGCGCAACAACCCGGAACGGACGGCGGATAGTGCAATAGGGATTCATACCATATGAATCGCACGCAACCCGCACATTGTTCGTATTCCGTGACGTCCAGTTCACAAACCCCGCCCTTGAATTTCCCCGGTTCTGGGGCATTGCTGTACGGGATGTCTCGAACCGCTGAGCCCACCTCGTCTCAATGAACCGGGCTCGCGTGCTTCTCGCGAGCCTGCTGCTCGTCGTCGTCCTGGGTTCACACGTCTTCGGGCAGTCCGCCCCTCCCAACAACTACTACGACGCCGCCATCGGCAAAACCGGCACCCAGCTCAAGGCCGCGCTCCACGACATCATCGATGGCCACACGCAAATCCCCTACACCGCCGGCAGCACCGACACATGGGACGCCCTGAAGGTGCTCGACGAGGATCCTTCCAATAGCAGCAGGGTGCTTCTTTTTTACTCCGGCCTCACGGATCTCAAGAGCGCCCAGGTCGGTACCGCCGGGGGCACGTGGAACCGCGAACACCTCTGGCCACAGTCATACGGCCTCGACGAGTTCGACGAGTTCAGCATCGCCAAGACCGATCTCTTCAATCTCCGCCCGACCAACGAGTCTGTGAACAACACGCGCGGCAACAAGTTCTACGACACGTCCACAACCCCCATCTCCACGCTGCCTAATGCCCCCGGCAGCTCGTACGACTCCGACTCATGGGAACCGCGTGCCGTCGAAAAAGGCGACATCGCCCGTTCCATGTTCTACATGGACGTGCGCTACGATGGCCTCTCGGACCCGGACGTGGCCGACCTCCAACTCGACGAAAGCATCAGCGTGTCGCAACGCCGCTTCGGAAAACTTTCCACCCTGCTGGCGTGGCACCGCCAGACGCCTGTCACCGCCACCGAGCGTACGCGCAACCACCGCATTTACACCACATACCAGCACAACCGGAACCCCTTCGTCGACCACCCCGAGTGGGCCGACATCATCTTCGCCTCCGCCACTCCCGTCCAGGCATGGAAAAACCTGCGCTTCACCACCTCCGAGTTGTCCAACGCCGCCATCAGCGGCGACACCGCCGACCCGGATTCCGACGGCCTGCGCAACCTCGTGGAATACACCTTTCACCGCAACCCGCGCGCCTCCGACCCCACCCCTCT
>JAYUWZ010000342.1:0-1800 GCA_043753265.1 Verrucomicrobiaceae bacterium | reverse complement strand
CCTCAAACTGCAGCGCCGCTTTTCCGGCCCGGGCGCCGCTCTTGCACAGGAGGTAAATGGTCTCGCCCTCGGCGGGTTTGAGGTCTTCCACAATCTTGCGGGGGTTCAGCGTATCCAGCGGTGCGAGCTTTGCGCCGGTGACGTGAACGGCGGTAAATTCCGCAGGCGTGCGTACGTCGACAAGCTGCCTGGCCTTGCCCCCGGCGACCAAGGCTCCGAAGTCGGTGATGGAGATTGTGTTGCTCATGGGGCCACTTTAACTCGCCGTGCGAATCCGATTGCACGAATTTTGAGCAATCATTTCCGTCCATTGTCGTTACCTATGCATATGATTTCGCGCATTCTCTTGATCCTCATCGCGTTTGCCGGGCTCGTACATGGCCAGGACGACCCTTCGCAGGAACCCGCCGTAAGGGCTGTGGCAAGAGCCCTGCCCGCCGTGGTGAACATCAACACGGAATCCATTGTCCGCCGGCAGGTGCGCGACCCGATGGACACTTTTTTCAACGAATACTACGGGGGACGCATGCGGCCGCCGCGCACCATCAAACAAAAGGTGGCGAGCCTCGGCAGCGGGTTCTTTGTGGATGCCAGCGGCTACATCGTGACCAATGCCCACGTGGTGGCCCGGGCCGCGGAACTGAAAATCTCCGTGACCACGCAGGACGGCAAGACCTACACCGCCCGCTACATAGCCGGGGACGAGGAGCACGATCTGGCGTTGATCAAGGTAGACCGCAAGGAGCCGTTTCCCTTCATTTCGCTCACGGATCTCTCTCCGAATCTCCTCGGGCAGTCCTGCCTGGTGCTGGGCAACCCCATGGGCTACGGCTCCTCGGTGGCCCGCGGCATCCTGAGCGCCAAGGGGCGCAGCGTGACGGTGGGCGAGATGGAATTCCAAAATCTGCTGCAGACAGACGCGGCAATCAACCCCGGCAACAGCGGGGGGCCGATTGTGGACATCGCCGGAAAGCTGGTGGGCATCAGCTCCGTGAAGATGAGCTACACGCCGCAGGGGGTGCCGACGCAGGGGCTCGGCTTTGCCATTCCGGGCGTGACGGCGCGCACGAAGATGGACGAATTCAAGCGCATCGAGCGCGGTGAAAAGCTGCCGGAGAAGCCCTCGCTCGCGCGCAAGTATTTCGGGCTGGTGCTCCAGGAACTGGATGAAAAACTCGCAGCGGGCCTGGGTTTTCGCGAGGGTAGCGGCGCGCTTGTGTCCGAGGTCGAGGCAGACTCCCCCGCAGCCGAGGCAGGGCTGACCAGCGGGATGCTCATCACCAGCGTGGGCCGCTTCGATGTGGCAAATCCGAAGCAAATCGAAAAACTGCTAGGGCAGATCGACACCGGCAGCCGGGTGGATTTCGGCATGGCCTGGCGACGTGGCCGCAGCACGAAGGGGCAGGTGCTCGCGGATACTTTTCAACTGGTGGCGAGGTGAGGCGGGGGTGAAATGACGAATGACGAATGACGAGGAGTCAGGGGTCAGGAGCTTTGCGCTTTGCTTTGCCATGACGCTTGGAGAGCGCCATCCACGTTTCGCTACTGGGCTTCGAGTTTTTTGGCGATCTCGGGGTCGGGCTTGGCGCCTAGTTCCAGGGCTTTCTGGTAGTGGCGGCGGGCGAGTTCGACTGCGGGCATCTCTCGCTCGAGATACATCAAGGCGAGGTTGAAATGGCTGTCGGCAAGATTCGGGTCGAGCTCGATGGCCCGGCGCAGGGATACTTCCGCCGGGACATACCAGCCCTGCCGGCCAAGCACCACGCCGAGAAACTGGTGTGCCACCGCGTTTTTGGGCGC
>JAYUWZ010000341.1:0-1801 GCA_043753265.1 Verrucomicrobiaceae bacterium | reverse complement strand
CGATGAGCCCGGTGCTGAAGAACGTGTTGCCCTTGCCAAAATCGGCATTGCCCGTAATGGCCGTTTTCCACTTGGCCGCGGCTGCGTTGCCATTGGCGCTGATGGTGATGGCACCCTCGTTTTGCCCCTCGGGAATGGTAATGGTGCCCGGCGAGCCGATGCCCGGCGGCGCGTAGAGCAACTCGATGCGAATCGGCCCCTTGAAGTCGTTGCGGCGCTCGGCCACGACTTTCAGGATCATGGAGCCGGATTGAAGAATCGGTACCTTGGACTGCACCGCGTTGATTGTCACAGGCACCTCATCAGTGATGGCGATGGGAAGCGCCTCCTCGTTCACGCCGTAGTAGGCACGCTGGTTACCGTTCTCAGAAACTTCCACGCGATGCTCCACCTTGCTCACCACATTCGAGCCCGCGGGGGGCTCGGAGAGTTTGGCCACCACGGTGAAGGACTTCTGCGTCGGCGCGGCATCGGCCTTGGCCTCAAAGACCATCGGCACGGTGTCCACGCTCTTGTCCATCTTGTTGGTGGCCATGGTCACACCGTCGGGGAGCCCCTGTGCCTCCACCACGTTGTCACCGGCCACATCGGCGCGGCGCACGCGCAGGAGCGTGGCGTAGCGGTTGCCCTTCGGCACCGGCACGGCGCGGCGTTCTTGGGAACTGTTGATGACCATCTCAGGGAGATACGTCAGCAACTTGGGCTGCACGGGCGTCACCTCGATGCG
The DNA here is from genome assembly GCA_043753265.1 of Verrucomicrobiaceae bacterium. GTDB lineage: Bacteria > Verrucomicrobiota > Verrucomicrobiia > Chthoniobacterales > Chthoniobacteraceae > SXWH01. Next base: position 1,074 of record JAYUWZ010000341.1, on the reverse strand, counting down.
GTAGGTGAAAAGCGGGCCACCACGCATGAGTTGGTCGCGGACGGAAAGGTAGAAATCGCCATCGGCAGGAGCGGTCCAGCGGAAGGAGCTGTCGGGCCCGCCCTGGTCGTCATTGCCGGCGAGGCGTCCACCCTTGGCATCGAAGAGGTCGACCACTGTATCGATGGGTGAGCGTGTGTAGCGCGAGAAGCTCACGAAGTCGAAGATCTCGCCTTTCTTTACGCTGAACTTGAAGTAGTCGACGTCCTTGGCCTCGCCGATTACGCCGTTGAATGCAAGCGGCAGCGGCCCGGGAGCGGGGCTGGCCTTCGCGATTTCGTTATTGGGCTCCGCGGCCTCCATGGCGTTGGCGAAGGGCGACACACGCACGTAGTTGGGCTGCGGTGCGGTGATTCCGTCCTTCTGCGCGAAAAGCTCGAAGCGTGCATCCGCATCGGCGGGGAGTTTCGCGGTCTGCTCAAAGGGGCCGCCCGCATCGCCTATGAAAGTCACTTTCAATTCGCTGCCGGCCTGCCCGCCGGAGGGGAATGCCACCACCGGGCGCGGGTGGCTGCCGATGTGCAGCACGTAATTGCAGGCACCGGGACCAGCGTTGGTGGCCTCGCGCAGAATGACGTGGTATTTGCCATCCTCGGGCGCAACGATGCTGAGTGAAGGATCCTGCCGGGTGAATGGTCCGTCGTCCATCAGCGCCAGCTGTGTACCATCTGCCTTGGTGATGGTCATGTGGGGATCGTATTGCTGCTGGGTGGAGAGCCGCACGCCCACCACCTCCGCGCTGAGGCGCTGGCCTTTTTTGAGCTCCACCTCGAAATGATCCTGATCCTCTCCCGGAGTGCTGCCATAGATGGTCACTCCCATCGGGATCGCCTGCGGTTTGTAGGGCGCAGCCTTGTCCTCATCGACCTCCTTTTGCACAGGGTAAGGCGTCACATAGAAAAGACGTACATCGGCAATGCCGGAATTCGACACCCCGCGCACCACGTATTCGCCCAGACGCGCGTCTGGTGCGACTTTGATCTTCGCCTTGAACTTGCCGTTTTCCGCGTCACTTACGCCCAGCACCTCAATGCC
>JAYUWZ010000340.1:0-8686 GCA_043753265.1 Verrucomicrobiaceae bacterium | reverse complement strand
TTGCTCCCGCTCTGGATGGGGGCTGCGGTGGCTGGTTGGCAGGCGAACCATCCGAGATTTTCGCGGTGCTCCCACCCCCTCCGCCTTCGCCCATGCCTCCAGAGCGGGAGCAAGCTCCCGCACTCCAGATTGCACCCCGCGGATCCAAAGCGGGCCTATGAAATTTCATGCCGATAGTGCTGAGAGTCATCCTGCTTTACGTAAACGGATTCAGCTTCCGCACAAATTTGCTGATGCTCCCCACGGACTCGGGAGTCTCCCAGATGCACCAGCCCACGCTGCCCTGGCGCTTGCGCGCGCAGTGGGCAAAATATTTGCGCGCGATCTCTTTTTCGTGCGGACGGTGGGCGTCGTGCCAGACGATCGTCGCACCTGGCGCGGCGTATTTTGTGGCGAAGCGGAACGTGCCGCTGCGTCCGAAATTCGGCGCGTGCGCGGAGCGCGGGCCGTCGAGGAATAGGAAGTCGAACGGCTCGCCCTCCCACGGCAGCGCGTCCTTTTCCACGGAGCGCGGGCCCTCGGGAGTCACGGAGTATTGCCGCCAGTCCACGCGGTCGAGCCACGGCGCGCCCGCAAAGGCCGTTTGCAACTCGGCGATCCACTCGGGGTAGTTGTCCCACGTGGTGATGCGCGCCTCGGAATTTTCCGCCCAGAAGCGCGTGGTCTGGCCGCTGCCGAATTCCGCGATGCGTTTCGGCTTGGCGCTTTGCACGAGTTCGCGGAGCAGCGTGGCCTCCGCGGGATTCATCTGAAATTGGTTGAGGTCTATGGGCATGGCAAAAAGGGCGTGGCGTCCACCGTGGCATATTCCCCGCGGCGATATTTCTCCTGCTTGTAATCGCTCGCCGCAGTGCGCCCGAGCAAGCGCGCAGCGAGCGCGCGAAGACGATTGCGGATGCCCAGGCTCTCGGTGACGTTGCGGCGGGAGGGCGCGGCATCCATGGAACTGCGGGGCATCCAGCACGTGTGCAGGCAGCGCAGCTCGGCGAACTCCCACGGCGTCGTCTTGTAAAGTTCGTTGCGCGCTTCCACGGGATGCCAGCCGGGATTGAAAACATCGTGCCGTCCATGCAGGCGGTGCTTGGTCGCGGGGTCGAGGCTCTCCACAGCGGCGAAGTTGTAGAGCTTCGTCATGCTGCGGCACGGCGGCGCGAGCCAGCCGCTCGCGGTGCGGGAGGTTTCGTCGAGCTTGTCGCAATTGAGCACGTTGCCGAAGACGACCCACCATTTGCGCCACTCCCCCGCATGAATGCGCGCGCGCACACTGGCGAGACCGGCTGGGTCATAAATCTCGTCGCCATCCACGCCGAAGACCCAGGTATTCGTATTTGCGAGGGGCACGAGCATCTCGTGAGACTCGCGCGGTTCGCGGATGCGGTGAACCTCAAACTTTGGCGAGGTGCGCGCGAGATCCTCGCAGACCTCGGGGGTGCCATCCTGCGACTGGTGATCGGCGATAATCACCCGATCACAAAAATCGAGAATGTTCAGCGCAGCGCGGCGGAGAAAGATGTCCTCGTTTCGTACCAGCATGATGCCCACAATGTTTGGCGTGTCACCCACTAGTCGGTGAGGAAAGCGTTGAGGCTTTTCAATCGCCCGCGTTCGTTGAGTTCAGCCTCGATGGTGAGTTTGCCGATCTCCCACTCGAGGACCGATTCTTCCTCATCCAGGTCCGCGCCGCCGGGTGTGCCAAATGCGGCCACCAGCGCGGGCGCGTCGGTCTCGGCATGGAATTCATGCAGGGTGCCGTCGGGCGCAATTACGCGCGGGCGGCAATAAGCAAGGGCGGGATGCTTGCGAGCATATTCGTCGGGCCCCACAAAGTAAGCGACGTAGACCAAGCCCGATTCCTCCCATTCCAGAATATACCCCGAGCGTGCATAGAGCAGTGACGAATTGGTGCCCGCGTTGGGCTTGTATTCATCAGCCTTTCCAAGCTCCCGTGCAGCCTCGAAGGGCGCGCCAAAAGGCAGCGGCCCAATCTGCGCCTTGCTCACGTCGAAAATCGGCGCGCCCACGGGCAGCTCCGGCCACTCTGCTGTCACGTCTGGTTTGATGCCAAAGAGTCGTTTCAGGAAGTCCATCGGGTATTGTGTGCCGCTCTAGTGCGTGAGGTAAAGGTTCAGGCTCACAAGCTGGGTGCTTTCGTTCAGCTCGGCTTCGATGGTCACCTCCCCATGATCCCAGACCAGGAGGGAGTCGTCTTCGTCCATGTCCGCACTCTTCGGCGCGCCAAAGATCTCCACGAGCGCCTCCCCTTTGGTATCTGCATTCAGCTCGCGAGTGGTGCCATCGGGCAAAATCGCGGTGGGGCGCGACCTCACCAGGGCCTTGTGCGCATCGGTGTAAGCATCCCGCCCGATGAAGTAACGAATGCCCACAAAACGACCTTCCTCGATCTCCACCTCGTACCCGGCCCGCGCATACAGGAGATCGCACGTGTTGAAGTTGTAGTGCTTATATTCATCCGGGCGGCCCAGCACCTTCACCTCATCGAAGGCCGTGCCGAAACGCAGCGGGCCAAACGTCGTCGTGCGCAAATCAATGGGCGGGGTGCTCACGGGCAGGACCGGCCAGGATTTCGTGGGGTCTGGCTTGATGCCGAAGAGTCGTTTCAGGAAGTTCATCGTGGTTTGTGTGTGACGCAGGAAAGCCACGTACGCCACCACGAAGGTGAAAGCGCGAGCAGCGGCATTTCCGCACGGGCGCGGCGGAGAAAGTCGCGCGCAGCCTCCGGTGTGCTCTTTGCGGCGGATTGCGCGAGGCCCAGCCAGCGGCGGGCCATGCCTGCCCGTCGTGCCTTTTCGTTCTGCTGCTTTTGCGCAGGCTGCGCGGCATCGAGCAGCGGGGTGAAGACGCGATGCTTCTCCTCGTAGATGCGGGCGACGTGCTTGATGGTCTTGGAATCCGGCTGGCGCTGCTGGCGGGCGAGCGGCGCGCCGGTGTAGTGAAAGGGATGCCGCTCCGAGATGCGCCACCACAGCTCGGTGTCCATGACCACGTGCAGGTCCTCGCGCAGCGGCCCCACCTCCTCCAGCAGGCTGCGGCGAAAGAAGACCGCGGGCTGCAAAAGATCGGTGCGCTTTTCCCACCACACGAGCAGGTCCTCGCGGCTGGGAAACCGCGCCTTGCGGATGCGCGCCGGCTGCCCATCGCAGAAGTCCTCCTCCGCATCGCCATAGATCACATCCACATCCGGCTTGGCAAATTCGCGCCGCGCGATCGCAAATGCACCCGGCAGGTATTGGTCGTCCGCATTCAGCCAGCAGAGGATTTCACCCCGCGCGAGCCGCATCGCTTTGTTCAGCGCATTGGACTGCCCGGAGTCGCGCTCGATGTGCACCTGCAAATGCTTGTGGCGCGCGAGCACGCCGGGCGTCTCATCATTCGAGCAGTTGTCGAAGACGATGTGCTCGAAGTCGCCATCGCCCTGCGCGAGCACGCTCTGGATGCACCCCTCAATCCATGCGCCCTGATTCCAGGAAGGCGTGACGACGCTGAAGTAGGGCGTGCTCATTTCGTAAAAAGTGAGCGCACCGAAAGTTCGAGTTCCCGCAGAAAATTCGGCGTCCCCGCGTAGCGCTTGGCCCGGGCCACCGCGGCATTGTGGACTCCGCGCCGCGTGGCCTCATCGGCGAGCCACTGCGCGGCATCGAAAAGCCGCTCATCGAAAGCGCGCAGGAGATTCCGCTGGAAGACCTCGTCCTCCGTGGGAAATGCGGGGAGCAACTCAGGTCGCGACGCCCGGCACGAATCCAGAAACCCAAGCTGCGCCTGCGCACCCTGGATGCGCGCCCGCGATCGATTGCGCGCCATGCCCTCCGCATGCTCTCTGCGCTCCAGCACGACACACCCCGTGTGGCCCCATGCAGTCATCGCCCCAAGCCGCAGCCACAGCGCACGATCCGCGGCAGTGTTGAGCTCGGGATCGAAGCCGCCACATTCGCGCAGCAGCCCGGCACGCATCATCACCGCACCGGGCGACGAGGGGACCGATTTCCAAAAGTTCGCCAGCGCGGGCGCGGGCGGCGATCCCGCGCAGGAGGGCTGCGGCTGGCGCGGACGGTCGATGTCCCCAAAACTTTCCGTATCGCCATACACAACACCCGTAGTGCCCGCCTCCGCCTCGGCAGCAAGCTGGGTGAGCGCATCCGGGCAAAGCCGATCATCCGAATCGAGAAAAAGCATCCATTCCGCGGAGACCTGCGCCGCGCCATGGTTGCGCGCCACGGAGACTCCCGCATTGGCCTGGCGGATCAGCGTCACGCCATCCGAATACTTTCCCGCAATCGCCGCAGTGTCGTCGGTGCTGCCGTCATCCACCACGACCACCGCGGTGGCGGGCAGCGTCTGCGCAAGCGCGCTCTCGATGGCCTCCGCAATCCACGGAGCCGCATTGTAGGCCGGTATGATGATGGCGATCGTTCCCACAGCTTGCAGCTATACGCTCACGTTTGCGATTCCCCATTCGCCCGTGCGGCGGTTGTGGCGCACCTGCTTTGCGGCATAGCGGCCGAGCCCGCGACGGCGCAGAAATTTCCCCAGCGCACCGGGCCGGCTGCCGCCGTGCGCGAGCAGCGCCTTCTCCGCCTCGGCGAGATAGTCGCCGCGATCACCGCCCGTTTTCTGGTCGCCGTGAAAACGAAATCCCCCCAGCGGCGTCTCCACCGCGTAAAGCTCGGCGTGCTGAAAGAAACGCGCCCACAGCTCGAAATCCCCCGCGAGCGGATACCCCGCACCAATCTGCGCACCGGCCTTTTCCCAAAGCGAGCGCCTCCAGAAGGTGCTCTCCTGCTGGATCCAGCCCAGCGCAGGCGTGCCGGGCAGCGGGAGATGCTCCCCCCGCAGGAAGGCCTCCCGCGAATAGCCGGGCACATGCAGCGTGCGCACCGGGCGGCCTGCGGCATCCCAGCGAATCTGCATGGTCGTCGTGAGCCACTGCACCCCGGGCAGCTTCTCAAAAATCTCGCGCACGACCGAAAACGCCCACGGGCAGTAAAGATCGTCGCTATTCAGCCACGCCATGATCTCCCCGCTCGTCCGCGCAAAGCCGCGCGTGATCGCATCATACTGCCCCGCGTCGCGCGCGCTCTCCCAGTGCGCAAGGCGCGAGGCGTGGCGCTGGATGACCTCCCCGCTGCCATCGTTGCTCCCACCATCCATCACCACATACTCCGTATCACCCGGCTGCCCCAGCACGCTGAGCATCGCAGCCTCGACGAAGCGGACCTGGTTGTAGCTCGGGGTGACGATGGAAAAGCGAAGGGGCATCCTGTGCTTTTTAAGCGATGGGCGGTGGCGGTGGGGCCGAGTTTGCTTTGCGCTTCCTGAAGAATGTCGCGACCAGCCCCGCCAGTCCACCGACGATGGCGCCGACCAACACTTTCCCGCCCATGGAACCCCAGTCAACCCCCCCCTTCTCCGTGCCTCCCGGGTTTGCGGCCAGCACAGCCTCCCGCCACGTCTTCACCGTGCTGCGCGTCCAATCCGCATCCGCTTTCCCCTTATAGCTGGAATACACATACATGTATAAAACTTTGCCCTTCACGACCACTGTGCTCATCCCCGTTACCAGCGTCTGCGGGCCCTCCGTGCCCACCTGCAGCTTGGTCAGCATGCCAAGGTCCAGCGAACGATCGGTCTTTTCCATTTTGCCGATCATTCTCATCTGCCCCACCTTTATATCGGGCAGGTCCGCGTTTTTGAGCTGCTGGTTCGTCTTGGCCTCGGCATCCGACAGCAAGCCTCCCTCGGAGAATTGCTTCTCCATCGTTTCGGCGATTTGCTCAAATTGCTTCAGCGTAAGCTTCATGCTCTCCCCCTCCCGAAAAGTCTGCAGCATGGCGTAGCGGTTCAGTTCAAACTCCTGGCTGGCCTTCGCCTTCGCCACATCCCCGGGCAGCGCCACGGTGAGCAGCATGCGATTGGTGGATGGCACCAGTTTCAACATGCCTGCGTCGAACTCCTTGTTCGCACCGTCGAGCCGCGTGAACCCTTCCGGCAGGGGAATCGTGAGCGACTCATTGCCAATGGTGACTTTTTCGTCCGCAAACAGAGCGAGCGGCAATGCGAGAATCGCGAGGAGCAAGTGGGCTGCTTTCATGGGGCAGAGAGTGTCGGGAACTGGTTCGGCTTTACTTGGCGCCTGCTGGGTTTGCCTCGAAGACGGAAAGGCGCCAGAGCTTCACCGTATTGCGCGCCCAATCAATGTCCTCCTGGGTGTTGTAGGTGGCGTAGACGTAGAGATAGCAGACCTTTCCACCGACCAGGACGATGCTGGCTGCCACCACGAGGGGCTCCGCCTTTTCCTCTCCCACCTGGCTGCTGGTGAGCATCGCCATATCGATCGACCGCTCCCCTTTGTCGAAAACGCCGAGCATCTGCGTTTCGCCCATCTTGATGTCGACGGGGAGCTTCGCCTTTTTGAGTTGGGCGTTCGTGTCCCTTTCAATTTCCTTCATCCCCTTGCCTTCCGCGCCAAACTGTTTTTCCACCCCTCCGCGCACCGCTGCAAAATCCTTGAGCGAAACATTCTGGCCTTCGCCCGCGCGAAAACTCTGAAGCATCATGTAGCGTTTGAGATCGACAAACTTCCCCTTTTTTATCGAGGCGACATTGGCCGGGCTGGTTGCGACGAGCAGCAGGCGGTTGCTGGGAGGGACAAATTTGAGAAGCAGCTCATCGCTTTCCTTATTCACGCCATCCAGCCGCGCGAAGCCTTCCGGCATCGGGACTTTTAAGCTGATGTTTCCCACTTTCACCGTTTCGTCCCCCAGCACGACCAGCGGCATCACGATGAAACTCAAAAACCATGCGAGTAAGGTGGATTTCATGAAAAAGGGAATTACACGCTCAGTTGGGAAAGGGCGACTTTTACTTTCCCTCCGTGGCGCTTGTAGAGCCTGCGGTAGAAGAGTGCGCGCCAGCGGAAGAGGCCGAGCCGCCTGAGCCGCGCCAGGCCCGGGCCGAGCGTGGGCAGCGCCGCGGCGACATCGCGAAACGCCGCGCCCCATTCCGCGCCCGCGTGCTGCTCGACGAATGCGCAGATCTCCTCGGTGCGGCGCGGATTGCCGCTGCCAGTCTTGTGCCCGGCGTGAAAGCGATAGACTGAGAGCGGCGCATCCACCCGCGCGAATTCGCAGTGCGCGCTGGCGCGGAGGAACCAGTCCCAGTCCAGCGTGAAATGCTGCGCGATGTTCAGCTCGCCCGTTTTTTCCCACAGCGCGCGCGTCCAAAATGCGCTGGGCTGGTAAATGAGCGCCTTGGTTTTCAGCACATCGCGATCAAATGCCGGCGCAGGCCAGAGCTTCGTTTCATTGCTCGTCTCGAGCAGCGCGATGGTCCCGCCGTACGCCAGCCTCGGCTCGCTGCCATCCCCCAGCAGCGGTGCCACGCGATCCATCGCAGCGGGCAGGTAGTAGTCGTCGCTATTCAGCCACGCCAGATAGTCCCCCTTTGCGAGGCGAAAGCCTTTGTTGATGGCATCCGCCTGCCCGCGATCCGGCTCGGAGACGAAGTGCGTGATCGCACTCCCAAACCGCTTCACCACCTCCGCCGTACCATCGGTGCTCCCCCCATCGATCACGATAATCTCCGTCCGCGACCAGCACTGCCCGATGATGGAGGCAAGCGTCTGCCCAATGAACCGGGCCTGGTTCAGCGTGGGGACGATGATGGAAAGGAGTGGTGGCAAAAGGTGAATGGTTTAGCCGATATTCGAAAACACTACCCCGCCGCGTTGCGCCACATCGATCACGAAATGATGCAGCCATTTTACCGCCGCAAGTTTGCGCTTTCACCAGCTCCAAAAATCCGCCTCACATCAATTCGCTCCGAAAACGCGGGCGAAGCCTTGGACTGCGGTGGCAAAGTGTAACGGCGACACCGCCTTCGCTTTGCGAATGGTGGTTCACTTATCGGAGCCAGCGCTCAAAGCGAAACGACCCTCACACGTATCAAGTGAGCCTCTCCACCCGCAATCCCTTCCAAAGGCGGTGTCGCGCTTAGGCTTGCCACACGCACTCCAAGGCTTCGCCTGCCCGGTCTATCACTTTACCGGCAACACACGCGCATCCACCCCCACACTTCTACAGAGCTCCCCAAATGTGGTGGTAATCGTGTGCTCACTGCCCGCCGCATCCCGCAACTCCTCGATATATCCCGGCTTTCCCTTAAGACGTTCAGCCCTTTCGGCCGAACGGTCAGGCACGACGGGCACTATCATCACGTTCGGCTGTCCCTCGCGCTGGATGATAACCGGCTCCCCGGTCGTCGCCACACTCGTGCAAAGATCGGCGAAATGCTCGCGGGCTTCGGCGACAGTAAGCGTGCTCATGTTATCCACCGTATGCGAAAGAGCCACCTCACGCAATCTTCAACGCCGCCCGCAACGCTTCGCACACCCGCTCGATATCCGCGCGTGTCACATGCGCCCCGGTCGGCAGATTAATCCCGCGCCGCGAAAGATCCTCGCCCACCGGCAGTGAGCCCGGCGCGGCGAGATGCGCATACGGCGGCAGCAGGTGCATCGGCGGAAAAACAGGCCGCGTCTCAATGCCCGCCGCGTGCAGGCGCCTGGCCACCGTGTCGCGGTCAAATTCCGGCGCGAGCAGCGCGGTAAACATCCAGCACGCGTGCAGCGCCCAGTCCGCAGTGGGCTGCCATTCCACACCGGGAATCGTCG
>JAYUWZ010000339.1:0-1802 GCA_043753265.1 Verrucomicrobiaceae bacterium | reverse complement strand
GGCGCTCTGCGAGCTTCCTGGCAATGGCTGCAGGGAAATAGGTGTCGCCGGTGAAAATGTGCCGGATCGCCTCCAGTAATTCCTCGATCTCAGCAGCTTTTGATACGTAGCCCATCGCTCCGGCTTTCACAGCGCGCCATATGTCTTCCTCACCCTCGAATACTGAGAAGATCACCACACGCGCGTCGGGAAAGGCCTCGCGCAACCGCATCGTGCTTTCGGCCCCGTCGATTCCGGGAAGCTGGAAATCCATCGTCACCACATCGGGTTGATGCTTGCGGTAGAATTCGACGGCTTGCGTGCCGTTGCCCGCCTCGGCAACGACCGTCATGTCGCGCTCGCCAGCGATTGCCTCGGAAAGGCCGACGCGCATCATCGCGTGATCATCGACTATCAGGACGCGGATCTTTTTCATAAGCGGTGTCGCCATTTGTGGAGTTGGAGGGCGTAGGCACCATCACACGGATGCTCGTGCCGGAACCGGGTGCGCTGTCGATCGTGAGTGTTGCGTGAATCTTGTTGGCCCGTTCTCGGATCCCCGCGATGCCGAAGTGCCCCCGGGGTGCGGGAGCCTCTGGATCGAAGCCGCACCCGTCATCCCGGACTTCAAGGCTCACGGCATCCGGGTGATATTCAAGATGCGCCTGAATGTGCCGTGAGCGCGCGTGTTGAACTGCGTTTGCGACGGCCTGTTGTGCGATGCGGAGAAGGTGTAACTCGACCGCGCCGGCCAGACTGCGCTGGGTGCCGCTCACTTCGAGCGCGAAGTCGATGGCCGCCTTCGTGGCAATCGGCGCAAGCATTTCCTCCAGCGCGCCAGGCAGGCCCCGCTGCTCAAGCGCCACACTACGGAGATCCCGAATGGAGGAGCGGGCCTCCTCGCGGCAGTGCCGCAGCATGCGCTCGGCGAGTTCTATCGCTGTCGCTGCCTGCTCCGGGGTCTGGGCCAGTCGCCGGCGCGCATTGCGAAGCTGCGCGGAGAGGCCCGCCAGTTCCTGCTCGATGGTGTCGTGCAGTTCGCGGGCGATCCGCTGGCGCTCGTCCTTCACCGCTGCGCGCTCGATCTGCACACCGATGACGCGCGTCTGCTCGGTAACGCGCCGCCGCAACTGGGCGACCCAGGCGAAACTCGCGAGCGCAAGTGTGCCCAGTACCCCAAGCGCCCACAGCAGGCGGTGCAACGTCCACCAGGGCGCGTGATGCAGGACGGCAACGTCTTCATTTGAGCGCAGGAGGAGCCTGAATCCATCCACACTCGCGGCAAAAGCGAGCGCCTTGGTCGTTGTAAGCTCGCAGATGCCGGTAAGCCGAAGCCGGTCGCCTTCGCGGAGGCGCGGGAAGCTGGCGGCGGAGGCAGGCAGCGATGCCTCGAAAAACCATTTGCCAGCGCGGCACTGGAGCACAGCCCCCTCCGCACCATCGCGGCGTGCCAGGAACTCGGCCTCCATGGTGACGAGTTCCGCGTGCTGTCGCGCGAGCTCATTCCCCGAGAGACCGAACGCCTCTGGCTGGGGCGGTTCCGCGCGGCCCAGCGAAGATACCCCCGTGGCGCGCAGGATCGGTCGAAACGGGGCCACCGCCGCGAAGCCTTCCACTTCAACACGCGTGCTGGGTGCGAACTCGCGGGGATTTACCGCGCGGACGAAGAGGCTGCCGCCTTCACCGCGCAGGTAAAGACCGTCGCTCACGGTATGCGTGACCACTCCGCGCACACGCACGCGGGTTCGTGCGGAGTCGTCGCTGCGCAGCAGTTCGTGAATCGCGCGCAGACGCGGCTCGCCATCGGGCGCGACGTTTTCGGA
>JAYUWZ010000338.1:0-4126 GCA_043753265.1 Verrucomicrobiaceae bacterium | reverse complement strand
GCGCATAGGCGGAGCCAGTGAGTGTCGCGCCTGCCGCGCTCACGATGCCGCCATTTGCGGGTGAGATATTCACCGCGCGTTCCGGCTTCGTGTAAGTGCCAAGCCCAAGTTGCAGATTCACCTTCGTTTTGCGATTCACCGCAAACACCGCCGCATTCGGAAAACCCAGCGCGCTGAGGCTTGCGGGATCCAGCAGCGAGTTGTTCAGCTCCCACATGCGCTGGCGGTATTCGTTCCGGTAACACTTGATGATCGTGTCCTTGAACCAGTTCGGTCCAAAAAACGGATCCTGCTCCCCCGTCGCCCCGACAAAGATCGACTGGTTCTCCCGAAAGTCCGCCATGAGTTGATCGAAGTCCCATGCGAGCCGCGTCCATTTGCCATTCGCGCGCCGCCAGTAAAACTGGTTGTGGCACACATCGTCCCACGCACCCATCCAGTTCAGCAGAGCGATCCCCGTGAGCGTGGCATCCACATCCAGGTTCACCTCGCACCACGCCCGCGCATTTGCCACGTTGATATTCGGCGTGCCCGTCGTATCGCCCCGCGCCGCCCACATGCCATCCACAAGCGTCTTCAGCGGAAGCGAGCCCTTCCACCCATGGTTTTGCAGCGAGTAAGTCCAGTCATACCGCTGCACGGAAGTCCATCCGCTGTTTGGCGCGATGGCCGCAAAGTCTCCGCGCGTGTAGGGTCCCTCCGTGTTATTCCCGGAGTTCGCAATGTTGCCGATCGACTTGTAAAGCTCGCCGGTCTCCTCCTTCGGCTGCGTGGGATTCAGCCGCTGCCGCAGCTCGTGAAATGAATCGAGCAACTCGCCGTTAAACTCCCCCTGCTCCAGCCGCTCCAGCCCCTGGCGCGTGTTGATATACATCTTCACCGTGCGCGTGTGCGAAGTCGGAAACCCTGCCGCAGCCATGATCCCCTGCCCCTCCGAGGTCCTCCAGTCATGCCCCGTTTCAAAGAGCGACGTGGCCCCACGAAACGGCCTGAAATCTGGAAAATGGAATTTGTATGAATCCGCCGACGGGCTCCGCTGGTTGTAGCCACCATGGTAGCGCACATGCACGTCCCACACCTGCCCCTCGTGGCAAAATACAGCGGGCCGCGTCCCATTCCACTGCGGGGCCGACGCCGCCGCATAAGGCTCCGCCCTCGGCTGCGCATTGCCATCAAACCCAGTCACCCGCCGGGGAAACTGCTGGATATTCGTCGCAATGGCCGAAAGCGCCGCATTGGAAATGAACACATCGTACACCGGCGCGGTATCCGCCCGCACGGGGGTGACAAAATAGGCATGCCACGCCTCCTGCGCACCACCAGGCCCGATGGGAGCCACCTTCGCATCGTCCGCCCGGGGTGAAAAGCTAACCGAGTCCACTCCCGTATTCGCCCGGATGCGGTAGCGCACGATGCTGCGATTGGGGAAACCAGGCAACTCGCACACATACACGCCGGGTGTCGTCTCGGTCATCGCGACGGACTCCCGCGTCTCGGAAGTCGAGTTCACATCATCCACAAAATAATCCACACTCACACTGATCAGGCCATCCGCCCTCGAAAACGCCGCGGTAACGCGCGCAGGCTCTCCCACGCGGACAATCCCCGCCCCGTCGCTCTGCTGCACGACGGAAAGACCCACCACCACGGGCTTCGGGGAAGTTTTTGGCATTGGGAATGCCGCACCCGGAGTTGTATCATACGCCATCCAGTTTGCCGGATCGTTCCCCGGCCATGCAGAGGTGACGCGTTGCAGCGACCTGCCTTTGTATTGCTGCGCGAGAAGATCAATCCCAATGAACCGCTCATTCGCCCCCAGCGCATCCGCCGTATTGGGCCACGGAAAAGAATCGGAGTAATTCACCTGATCCCGTGTGACTCCACCTGCATCCTTCAGTCGCAGATTGTCGCCACCATTTCCCAGCAACCCATCGTACGGACCGAGAATGGTGGCCGGTGGCATGCCATACACCGTGGCCAGACGCGCCGGATTCTTCGCCAGGACTACAAATCCTCCCGGTGGCAAAACCGTTCCGGGGGGCAGTGTAAAGGTCACCCCACCCGTGACCGTCCAGCCCGATACATCGACCGCACTGGTCCCGGTATTCTCCAATTCCAGGAATTCATGCACATCCTCTGCCAGATCCACCAAGGGTGCACCATTCCCGTCGAAAGCAGCCTCCTCCACGGGATGGTAATGCACCTCGCTAATCACCACCTCTGCCCCAGCCGGAACCCCCGCCCAGACGAGCGCGGCGGAGAACAATTTAAGTACGGTATTCACAAGGTGGCTGCTCCTGTTCCGATACGCTGAAACCCACCCAAGTCAAGGGCTGCCCAGGTAACGATCACTTTGGATTTGCACACGGTAACCAGACCGTCATCCTCGCTCGCTCAAGTAACCCACAAATCCACACTATGAAATCCTTCACAATCACTCTGCTCGCCGCAGTCACCCTCATGTTCTCCGGCTGCAGCAAGAACGAAAAAGCTGCCATCGAGGACTTTAAGACCGAAATCAACTCGCTCAAAACCTGGACCGAATCCAAGGAAAAGGAAATCGCCACCAATCCCATGGCCGGAATGACCATGATTAACGAAATGGGCGTTAAAATGAAGGCCGTCAAGACCAGCGACCTGCCCTCCGACCTCAAGGAAGCGTGGAACGACATGGTCGCCGGCGTCGACAAAATGACGGAGGCCATGTCCGAACTGCCCAAGGATCCGACCCAGATGGAGGCATTTATGACGAAGAAGATGCAGGAAAACCCGAAATACGGGCAGGAATTCCAAGCCAAGATGGAAGCCCTCGGCAAAGACATGGAAGTCCGCGGCAACAAGCTCAAGGAAGTCGGCAAGAAGCACGGCATCGAGAACCTCGATAAAATCGGCGGCAAGAAGTAGCCACACCCTGTCAACTGCGGGGTAATTCCAAGCTCGCAGAAGATTCAATCACTCAAAGGCACCGGGTTCACTCCCGGTGCCTTTCAGTTTTTCTCAGGCCGCAGTTTCCAACTAACGGTCACATGAACTTTAGGTTTGCGCCAGATGAGGCTGCCATCAAGTTTCAGCGTCCAACATCTCCAAACCATCCAGCTTGTATGAAATCGTTTTCGCTCATCGTCATCGCCACCGCCGCCACCCTGGCTTTCTCCAGTTGTCAGAAGAACGAGAAAGCCGCTGTGGAAGATTTCAAAAAGGACCTCACCGCAGTCAAGGCCGGTCCCAAAGCCAAAGTCGGTGAAATGGTCGCAAAGTTGAAAGCCATCAACACCGACGATCTCCCCGCCGACCTCAAGACGGCCTGGGCGGAAATGCTCGTCGGACTGGATAAAATGTCGGCAACGATGGCGGAAGTTTCCAAAAATCCAAAAGACCTCGTGAAGAGCATCCAGGACCCCAACGCGGGCGCTGCACTCAAAGCCAAATTGCAAGAAATGTCATCGCATCTCGCCTCGTTCAAAAAGCTGGAGGAAGTCGCCAAAAAGTACGGCATCGACGGGATCGATAAAATCGTCCCCCAATAGCCACCGCGTTACACTTTCATCCACCGCTGCGCCCGGTTCGCGCGCAGGATTGCCTCGCAGAGCTTCACCTCTTCGTGGCCGTCCTCCGCAGTGGCAAAGAGCTTCTCCGTTTTGCCCTCGCTCGCGATGTACTCGTACACGCACCGGTAGTGCATCTTGTGGCTGTCAGGGAATCCCTCGGCATGGCCGCCGGGATAGTCCGAGAAATGCGCCACGTCCTCCTGGAATCCCGGCGCGAACCGCTGCCGCGTTTCATTCGGCCCATCGCGTCGCCCGATGTGCAGCACGTTCGGCTCCTGCAATTCCCAGCGCGCGCTCCCCTCGGTGCCATAGATTCCCACCGCAAGGCTGCACTTCCAGCCTGCGGCCACTTGCGAGATGCTCGCATTCGCGTGCACGCGATCCGCAAAGCCGTGCTGCGCGCGATGATACTGCAGCAGCACGCTCGCAAAATCCTCCGTGTCCACCACGTAGCTGATCATGTCCTTCGGGTTCACTTTCGCAAAGGTCTGCACCTCGCCCTTTGGCCGCATCCGCTTTTTGTGATACGTCTCCAGCGTGGCAAAGACGCTCTCCACCTTGGCCCCGAGGATGAAGCT
>JAYUWZ010000337.1:0-4128 GCA_043753265.1 Verrucomicrobiaceae bacterium | reverse complement strand
TTGGACGCACCGAGTTCGCCCAGCACCTTCATGGTGGTTGTATGAAATTCCATAACCTCCGGGGCGCTGGCATCCAGCAGATGGAGGAGAAAGTCGGACTCGGCGGCTTCCTCCAGGGTCGCCTTGAAGGCTTCGACCAGCCGGTGGGGCAGGTTTCGAACAAAGCCCACGGTATCCGTAAGCAAGAGAGGCTGGCGCGAGGGCAGGGCGACCTTCCGGGTGGTGGTGTCCAGAGTTGCGAAGAGCTTGTCCTCCACCAGCACGTCGGCATTGGTGAGGTGCCGGAGCAGGGAGCTCTTGCCCGCATTGGTATAGCCGACGATGGCGCAGGTGGGTACCGGGGTCCGCTGGCGGTCCTTTCGCTGGGTGGCGCGGGTCGAGCGCACCTGCTCCAGCTCCCGCTTCAGGCGATCCATGGACTTCCACATGCGGCGGCGATCCTGCTCGAGCTGGCTTTCGCCCTCGCCCTTGGCTCCGATACCGCCGCCCTGGCCGCCCAAATGGCTCCATGCGCGGGTGAGGCGCGGCAGGGAGTACTCGAGAAGGGCGACCTCCACCTGGAGCCGGGCCTCGCGGGTACGGGCGCGGCCTGCGAAAATATCCAGAATCACCTTCTGGCGATCCAGCACGGGGACTTTGGCGAGTTCCTCCCAGTTGCGCTGCTGGCTGGGGGTGAGATCGTGGTCGAAAATCAAGGCGCCGAGCTCCTCTTTAGCCACACGTTCCGCGAGTTCCTGGGCCTTGCCGGAGCCGATGAGGTATCGCGCATGCATCTCGCGATGGTGCACGAGGATGCATTCGGCCACGGGGACGCCAAGAGTGAGGACAAGTTCCCTCAACTCATCAAGAAGACTTGCCGCGTTATCGCGTGCTTCGGAGTCGGTGAATGTCCCGATAAGCAACGCCGGACGGGCGATGCGCGATGCGGTTTCAAACATACCAGCAATACCATAGCATGTCGAATCGGGTGGGCAATCAGGGAATGAAGTGGAGAGATCCTTTCGTGCTCATTTCCTTCGCCGGGCTACCCCTATAGCGGTTGCAAAAAGTTGTTTCCGGCTCGTTTTCTGCCGCCCTGCCGGGGCTTGGGCATTCTATTTGACCAGGGGGCTTACGCCCCTGGCTCATTTCTGATCGGCCCTCCGGGCCTACGCACAACCGGAAATTACTTTCGGCAATCGCCCTACACTGGCGGCAAGGAACTGACTAGTCCCGCCTTGGCCATGGGCTGGTGTGGTACACGATCGATTCTGCGGCATCCCCCCATTGTTCCCGCCCAATCGGGATAAATGGACGTGCAAACAAGCTCTTGTCCATGGTTGTGCCGCCCAAGCCAGTGGAGACGGCTCCTATATGCTGCACCAGCGGCCTGGGTAGGGCAAATATCCTCTCCTGGAAAAACTCCGCCGCCAGGATATCCGCCGGTTGTGTGTAATTCACCACTCCGTTGGCGTATACATGCTCGGCCAGGAGAAGAGCCGTTGCCGCGGGAACATAGACTGCCTGGAGACCATAAAATGGTGCAGCGTATCGACAAACATAGCGTCCCAGGACGGCCTGCGGGTTTTGCTCGAAATCATAATACTGAGCGAGCGAGAGCATGTAGTCGGTGATGCCAAAATCCACTTCGATCTCCCGGATCGCGGACAGCAGAATCCTTAAAAAACCATCCCGAAAGACGATATCATCCTCGCAGGTCAAGACGCCGATTTTTCCAGCTAGCGGAACCGTCAGACTGCGCCAGAAATTGTAGCAACACCTCCGGTGAATCCCCTCAATCGACGGAAAATTCGCCCGCTCCCTGCTCGTGAGTGGAAGGAGCTTCACATTGCGATGATGCAGGTAATCGTGGAGATACGCTTCCTTCTCGTTCCCAATGCAGAGCAAAATCTCGCCGCAATCCTGGGCTTCCCGGCCTGACATGAAGAGACTCGCCAGCGTCTGGTGGATATACTGTGGCGAGCGGTCGATCGTCCGAATCGCGATCACCAATCGCTCCTTCGCCCGCAGAGAGCCATCTTCTTCCTCCGATTTTGGAGCCGATAGTTTGTGGTTGAATTCCGACCGCGCCCAGGCGAATCCCGCTGCGGAAGCCTCCGCCTGAAGCCAGGCCCGAAAAGGCTCAATCCATCCCGTCTGCTGGCGTCGCGCCTGCGCGATCAGCCCCAGTGCTTTTCGCAAAGCCTTGCCCACAAGCGGATCCCGGCTCTCACCGCCGGCCACCATGCCCTCACCGGTACCAAAAACGGCAAACGGTTGCGGATGGGCCAGCACTTCATCCCACTCGGACGCCGGGCAGGCGCCTCCCCTGACCACGATGCCGCCATAGAGTTGGATGAGCTCAAAGGTAAGGAGTTCCTCTCGTTCCTCGACACGGCCAAGGCTGTGGAAGGCGCTCGACATCTGCAAAAGCGGCAGATTTCCCTTGGTCCACACGAACTGCTCCCACTCGGGATGGGTTGTCCGCCAATGCTGCGTCTCTTTCAAGAAGCGCTCGGACATGGGCTGATCGAGCAGCCAAATGTGATGCAGAACCTTTGGAATCATGCGCTCTGGGGCTAGGGATTCTGGCTTTCAATGATCGACTCAACTTTCTTCAGCACATCCTCTGCAGAGATTGTGGCCAAGGCCGAGCACGCTGCATCGCACGCCGTGGTATAGCCCAGGTCCGGCTGCCAACGGCAGAAGACACAACTGACCTTCGGCGTCATGGAATGCGCGCTGGACGTTGGAAACAAGTAGTCCTGTGGCAACTGGGAATGCAGGCATAGCGTGGGCACGCCGAGGAGTGCGGCCAGATGGATCATTCCGCTATCGTTCCCGATAACACACCTGGCACCCAGAATGACGTCGGTCACCCAGTCCGCAGGATGATCAATCGCCCACATCACTGTTGTTTGATTAAACGCGGCTTCAAAACGCGCCCGGTCCTCGCTGGTGCCCAAGGCGATGACTTCGTAACCACTTTCGCGGAGGAGATGGGCCAGCCGAGTCCAACTAAACAAGGGCCAGTCGCGACTGAGCCAGGCGGAGAAGGGGAAGATCGCCACGTAGTTATCGAAATCAAAGCGGGCGAGGCGCACGGAGCGATCCACGCTGGCTGGGGCGGCGGGCCGTACCTCCTGCCGCAGAGCCTGCGCATACCATGATGCGGCGTCCCTTCCGTAGCGAATGTGAGCCGACCGATCATAGTTCAAATCAATCAACTGCTCCGGAGGTAATTCGGCGGGAAATTCTCCGGAAATGGTCAGATTCGGCTGCCTCACGCGCTCGAGCCACTCGGGATAGCGGGTGTGGAAAACCACCTGGCATCCCGCCTGGGCGGCACCAGCGCACGCATAAACGGAGTGGATATGATCTCCAATGCCGTGCGCTGAATTAAAAACGTGCAGTGCTTCTTTCCCGGGCTTCTTCTGCGCGTCAATCCGAACCTCATTCCATGGAGCGGGCTCCGCACTGCCTGGATAAACGTCTTGCAGCCGGGACATCCGAAGCAAATGGGCACTGGGACCATAGTATTTGCGCCCTGCCCATGACCCATCACCTTCCTGGTAGAGCTCCATCGCGGGGCGCCGGCCAAAGGGGTCGTCGCCAATCGTCAGCCGTGGACGCTCCGCGGCATAGTCCAGATTCCAAAAGACCAGGTTGGAGTCACTCCACAACCCGAGGTGCCCGTCTTTGTGAAATCTGATTTCCTGAATCTCTTTATTCCGCCCCCTGGGCCATGGATCGTGCGGCGCCGGGGCGTCCGTGTTCCCGGGTGTCGTGCTCTCCTGTTGAAGCAATAGCTCGCGTTGCTTTCTGAGCAGTTCGATGGGCGTTGGCTCAATGGGGGTCACGGTCGCCACCGGTTCAATGATCCACACGTTGCCAATCAGTTTATCCGCGAGTTCCCCATCACCTTTGCGGGGCCGGGCCGATTCACCGATGCGGCCGTTCCAGACTTTCCGCAATTCGGCGAGGAACTTTCGGCAGTCTCCTTCAAAGAGGAAACCGGGAATAAATGGGTTCACGCCGAAGAGATTCCACTTAAGCATATTCCGATGCTGGAAAATCCGTTCGCCCTGCAAGTCGTGCTGGCACATCACCCCCGTGCAGCAAGGCCCGTCCTGGACGGTGAGCATCTGC
>JAYUWZ010000336.1:0-19362 GCA_043753265.1 Verrucomicrobiaceae bacterium | reverse complement strand
CTTTGCACGGGTTCGCACGACTACCGGAAGCCCAGTTTCGACCTTATCACCAAGCCCATCACCATTCGCAAGGGAGCGTGGGTGGCCGCACAGGCCTTCGTGGCTCCGGGAGTGAAAATTGGTGCGGGGGCAGTCGTCGGAGCAGGGAGTGTGGTGGTTGCGGATGTACCCGCTGGGGTGATTGTGCGGGGGAATCCGATACAAACGCCCAACATCCAACATCCAACGTCCAACGTCCAATGAGGCAAGCGACGTTCGAACCACAACATTGGACGTTGGACGTTGGGCGTTGGGCGTTGGACGTTTTCTGACCTTCCATGCGCGTCCTTTTTCTCAATCAGTATTTCCCGCCGGATCCTGCGCCGACTGGCATTTTGTTTCGTGAGATTGCGGATGCACTGGTGCTCGATGGTCACGTGGTGGATTTTGTCGATGCCGCGCAGGACTATCGTGGCGGTCAGCGGAAGGGCGGGCGGATGCGGCGCGAACTTGACGCGCTCCGCCGCATGCTGCGCGCGGGGAAGGCGAGCCCGCGCGCGGATGTGGTGATTTCTGGTACTTCGCCGCCATGCCTCGCGGTGATTGGCGATATGATCGCGCGCAAGCACCGGGCGCGGCATATTCACTGGGCCATGGATGTGTACCCGGAGATCGCCGTGGCGCTCGGCGAGGTCCGCGCAGGGTCGCTGGTTTCCAAAATCACCGGCTGGATGATGGGGCGCGCGTACCGACGCTGCGCCAAAGTGGTGGCGCTCGATGCCGACATGGCCACCGTGCTCGGCAAATACCGGGTGGAGACCGCGACCATTCGCCCGTGGGTATTCCAAGCGATTCTCGATCGGCCCGCACTGGTCGTGGAACAGGATCCCAAGTGGACCTGGATCTACTCCGGCAATCTCGGCCGTGCGCACGAGTGGGAGACTCTTTTGCTCGCGCAACAACTCCTGGAGCAGCGCGGAGTGGATGCGCGGCTGCTTTTTCAGGGCGGCGGTCCTTCGTGGCCCCACGCGCAAACTCGCGCTGGCGAGCTCGGCCTTCGGAATATCGAATGGCGCGGGTATGTGCCCGAGGAGGAACTCCGCCCGGCGCTCCTGCGCGGCCACGCGCTGGTGGCCACGCAACGACCCGAAGTGCAAGGACTGCTCTGGCCTAGCAAACTTGCGCTCATGCGCTCGCTGCCACGGCCGATTGCATTTGTGGGGCCCGCAGGTGGAGCCATTGCTACCGAGCTTCGCGCGTATCCCCATGCTGCGTCATTTGCACCGGGGGATGCACAGCGGTTGGCGGAGTGGATCGAGATGCGACGCGCAGGTGGCGAGCATGGGGTGCCTGCGGACCCGCATGCGGAGAGAAGTGATGCGCTGGCGGCGTGGAGAGCGCTGGTGGGTTCGTAGCGGTGAACGGGGATTATTGAGTGCCACTGCGCTTCGATGCGTTCATTCCGCCTGAAGGCGGGACTACTTACGGGCTACCTGCGGAAAACAAATTCCTTCGAGTTCAGAAGCGCCCACATGGCGTCTTCCATCGCTGCGCGGCGGTCTTTTGCCTTGTCGAAGTAATCCGTCATGGCCGCCGTTTCGGTATCGGTGGGCGCGCGGTTCAGGGTGGTCCAAAACATTTCGGACACCACCTCACTGCCACTGCGCGCTTCATCACTCCACTGCGCAAGACGGTTGTCTGGCGCGGTGAGAAGGCCCTGCACCACGCTGCCACTGAGGAGCTGCACGGCCTGGCCTACGGTGGGATCATTCGTGCGCTCGCACTCGCTTGCGACGAGACGTGGCGGTTTGCCAAAAACGAGTTGGAAGCGATCCAGATCGGTCGTGATGGGGTGGTAATGCTTGCGCCCCTCGGGCACCTGTGCGAGGCGTTTGGCATCCGGCCAGCCTGGAATTTTCAGGGGCGCGGCGAGCGCCTTGCTCATGGAGTCCAGCAACTGCTCAGCGTCCAGCCGGCGCACGATCGCCTTGGAAAAATTCAGTTCATCCGCGGCATTGCTCGCGACGCCGCCATTCGCCGCCGCGTCGTTCGCCGGGCCCGCCGCAAGCTGGTAGGTGCGCGAGGATGTGATGGTGCGAATGAGCCAGCGCAGGTCGTAACGCTGCGCGATGAATTCGCGCGTGAGCGCGTCGAGCAACTCCGGGTGCGATGCGGGATTGCTCGCGCGGAAATCATCCACCGGCTCCACAAGGCCGCGACCGAAAAGGTGGAACCACACGCGGTTCACCTGCGTGCGCGCAAACATGGGCGACTGCGCCATCCAGTCTCCCAGCACCTGCAACTCGTCGCGCTCCTTGGAAACCTCGGGCGCAGGCCCGCCGAGCAGCTTCATGGGCGCAGGCTTTCCAGTGCGCGGATTCGTCACGCTGGCCGAAGACTTGAACTGCACGATCTGGTCGCCCTTGAATTCGCGCGTGTCGTTCGTGTCCTTGCGCTTGTTCTCCACGATCTTGTAGTCGACTCGCGCGAAGAGCGCCGTCCACCCGTAGTAGTCATCCTGCGTCCACCGCTCGAAGGGATGATTGTGGCACTGCGCGCAGTTGATTTGCGTGCCGAGAAACACCCGTGCCGTCGCCTCTCCACGCGTGACGGGGTCACGATTCGCACGCCACCAATTGGCAGGCGGATTCTCATACGTGCTGCCTCTCGCGGAAATGAGCTCGCGCGCAAATTGGTCGAGTGGCTTGTTTGCGGCGATGCCGTCGCGAATCCATTTGTGAAAAACGGTCATCCCTTTTTGGTCGAGCTGCCGCTCCTCAATCTTCAACAGGTCCGCCCACTTCATCGCCCAGAAATCCGCAAACTCCCCGCGCTGCAGCAGCGACTCCACGAGCCGCGTGCGTTTGTCTTGCGCGGCATCGGCGGTGAAAGCACGCGCGGTTTCCGCACTGGGAATCACGCCGAGCAGATCGAGATATGCGCGGCGCAGGAAGGTGGTGTCGTCGCAGGTTGGTGACGGATTCTCCCGCAACGTCTTCAGCTTTTTGAAAACGAGCTCGTCCACGAGATTCACAGGCTCCGGGCCATTCCACGTGTAGCCCGCGCGGGCGGGGATGAATGCCAGATGCACCGGAATTTGACGATCAAGATACCGCGCGAGAATCGTCGTCTCGCCATCCTTCTCGCGCTTCACCCGGCCATCGTGCGCCACCGAGGCCACCTGATTGTTGGGCTCGAATACCGTCAGGCCCGTCACATCGCGCTCCGTGCCATCGGAAAATTTTGCGACCGCGCGAATCGTCACATCGGGCTCGGGGCCGGTGAGCACGCGCTCGCGGGGAGTCACTTCGAGCGCGGCAAGCTTGCGATCCGCGCCGGTGTCGGCGGCACCATCGCGCATCCAGGCCATCAGCGCAGTGTATTCCTGCGAGCTCACGCCAAACCGCGAACCGCCCTCGTGTGGAATCGCGCCAATCGCCTTCAACACCAGCAGGCTTTGCTCGGGCTCGATCAGGTTCACCCGGCGCCCGCCCTGCTCGCGCACCATTGCGAGCCAGTCGAGATCGGGGTCCTGGCCGCGCAGCGAAAGCTTGAAGCCACCCTTCCCCACCGCATTGCCATGGCAGCTCCCTGCGTTGCAGCCGGCCTTGCTGAGGATGGGCATCACCACCGTGCGAAAATCCTGCACCTCCGCGCGCAAGGCGGCGCAGGCAAACAGGAGCAAAGTGACGGCAAATCGTAACATGGGCGTAAACTGACAACCTTCTTCGCACGATTCCTGTAGGCGGGAAAGGGGGAATGTCCCACGCCCCGCCCCTCACTCGTGCCGCCGTAGGTATTGATATTTCACCCGCGGACGGCTATCCGCTTGCCATGTTTCTCCGCCTGATCATCGCACTTTGCGTGTTCCCGGTTTTACTTTCGGCGGCGAGCGTGGACGCCCCGGGAGTCGAATATAAGGCAACTCCAGGGACCGACTTTAAGGCAATCGACGCCGAGAAGTTCATGAAGGACATCGAACAGCACAATGTGAGAATGACGGCAGAGCGTGAACGCCGCGAAGAAGAGCAGTGGTTCTGGTTTGCGAAAGTTTCCGTCGCGCTGATTGTTGGAGCGGTTGCCGTGGTGGTCACCATTCGAAAACAATTGAAGCAGAGTCCACCTCCCACACCTGCGGGGGCGGAAAAACAGGCGGAGACTGACACGGAGCCCAAGCCTCCGCGCACTTACGACTACTAACGGGCCGCCCTGTCCGGTTCCAAAAGTTCCAGGCGGTTGCCAAACGGATCCGAAACATAAACCCGGCGATACCCGGGCAATGGTTTATCGGTAATCACCTCCACACCGGCAAGCCGCAGATGCTCTGCGAGCGCATCGAGTCCCGCGACCAGCAATGCGGGGTGCGCCTTGCGTGCTGGACGAAAATCCTTCTCCACCCCGAGATGCAATCGCAGGTCGCCGCCTTCGAACCAGGCGCCTCCGCGCACGGCGAGATTCGCAGGCTTGGGCACTTCCACAAGTCCCAGCAGCCCCGCGTAAAACGCACGCGCCGCCGCCTCCTGTCCCGCAGGCATCGCAAGCTGGACATGGTCGAGGCCGTGAATGCGAAACGCCGCTGTGTCCATCATTTGGGCTACGCCACCAAGTCCCCCGCAGCCACGCGACCGCGGAAGAACTCGATGGTTTTTACGATGCCTTCCTCGAAGGCCACCTTCGGCTCCCAGCCCAGCAATGTCTTTGCGCGCGTGATGTCCGGCCTGCGCACCTTCGGGTCATCGGCGGGAAGCGGCTTGTACTCGAGCTTGGAGGCCGATTCCGTGAAATGGATGATGTGCTCGCCAAACTCGCGAATGGTCATCTCGCGGGGGTTGCCGATGTTTACCGGCTCGTGGAAATCCGACTGCGAGAGGCGGTAGATGCCATCGATCAAATCCGAGCAATAGCAGAAGGAGCGCGTCTGCGAGCCATCGCCAAACACGGTGAGCGGCTTTCCTGTGAGCGCCTGGCCGATGAAGGCCGGCACCACGCGCCCGTCGCGCAGCCGCATGCGCGGGCCGTAGGTGTTGAAGATGCGGACGATCTTCGTGTCCACCCCGTGCGTGCGGTGGTAGGCCATCGTCATCGCCTCGGAGAAACGCTTTGCCTCGTCGTAGCAGCCGCGCGGGCCGACGGGGTTCACGTTGCCCCAATAGCTTTCCTTTTGCGGATGCTCCAGCGGGTCGCCGTAGCATTCGCTCGTGCTGGCGATGAGGTAGCGCGCTTTTTTGTCCTTCGCCAGGCCCAGCGTGTTGTGCGTGCCGAGCGAGCCGACTTTCAGCGTCTGGATGGGATATTCGAGGTAGTCGATCGGCGACGCCGGCGAGGCAAAGTGGAACACGAAGTCCACGTCGTCCGGCAGGAAGATGAAATTCGAGACGTCGTGCTTGATGAAACGGAAGCGCTCATTTCCCGCGAGATGCGAAAGGTTGGCGACGTTCCCGGTGATGAAATTGTCGATGCCGATGACGCGGTGCCCCTCGGACAGTAGGCGGTCAGTGAGATGCGAACCCAAAAAACCAGCGGCTCCAGTGACAACAGAAATCGGACTCTCCCCAGTGCGTGTAAACATGCGTGGAGGCAGTAAAGGGGTTCAAATGCCCGGCATCAAGTGCAGCATTGCGGCATGCGGTGTCGGCGTCTGGACTACGCAGCACGCGGACAGGAGGTGGGGACTGGGAGAACGAACCGCGAATCCAAGTGGTGCTGATTCCGCCGACTACTTTGGGGGAACGACAGGCGAGACGCGCACAAACAGTTCGTGATGTTTGCGTAACGCTAAAACCTGCGTTTCATTGTCCTCGGTGAATCGAACGAACACGATCGGAAACCCTCTCCGGTTTCCGATGAACCGGAATTTCTCAAGCTGGAGGGGTTGGTCTTTCTCCAAGACCTTTATTTTCTCCGCCCGATGGGTGGCTCCGCAGACCCACTCCGTGCCTTGCTTGGTCAGTTCCACCGTGATGGTTGGCGGACTGATGGACACATCGATACCTTCGACGCCTAGAAAATGCTTAGGATGCCGCGTGTACACGCCCGCGTAGTTTGAAGGATCAGCCTCCAGCCAAGGCTCGAAACGCGCCGCAGGAACTTTCGACCCGTTGAACGATATCGCACCCACCAATGTGCGAAAAGGACGGTCAGGATCATTGGGAGGAGGTGGTGCTTTCTGCCCAGTCTTCTCGTCCACGTAAGGGCCAAACCAAGCTGGCGGATCGAACATGAAATTCGCATCCCGGTATTCCTGTGCAGTCTGGGGTTGCTGCTCAAGCGGACTGAGTGGGAGCTTCAATTCCTCGAGCAAATCCGCGATGGCTGGCAGGTCGGTGACGTGGGCGAGGCCCTCGGGTTCTCCACGTTGCAAATGGCACTCCAGGCACACTTCGTAAAATGCCACGATCTTCTTTTTGGCGTCGAAAAATACGAACCCGTGTCTCGGCGTATAGCAGCCTGGTCTATTGCTGGCGTAGCGCCAGCCGTTCAACACCGTGAGCAGGCGTTTCTCCTGCTTCGCGTTCAGAAGTGCGCCCTCAATATTGGTAACGCTCGGAGCAAGAATACCCTTTTCGACGAGGGGAGCGCCACTCTCGTTTTTCAAATTGTAGTAGTAGGCGCGCACCTCGGTGTAATTCACTCCCGGCCAATCGGCAGCGGTAACTTGGAGACATGTGAGGAGGAGGAAGAGCCAGCAGCCTACGAACGAAAGCGCGCTCGTCGAATCACGGCTGGCGGTGAGAGTCATAGCCCGAGTTCCTTGCGCACCATGCGCACCCCAGCAACCATGTTGGTGAGCTTCTTCTTTGCAGCCCAGCGGGCGGTCTGGGAGAGGCCGCAATCGGGGGCGAAGGAAAGACGATCGGCGGGGGCGTGCTGGAGGCAGAGGCGCACGCGATCCGCGATGTCCTCGGGCGTTTCCACGTAGTAGCTCTTCACATCCACGATGCCGACGGCCACATCGCGGTGCTTGGCGATTTCGGCGATGATGCTGATTTCCGCAAACTCGCGGCTGGCCATCTCCACGTGGATTTCATCGAGCGTGAAATTCAAAAACGCCGGGAACATGGGCGCGTAGCGGCGCAGGCCCACGGCGCGCGCCTTGAAGTTTCCGAAACACAGGTGCGTGCTGAGCCGGCACTTGCCGACGATGGGCTCCACGGTGCGATTGAAGATCTCGACGAAGCGGGCGGGGTCCTCGCGGTGCGCGTAGCAGCTCATGCTGGGCTCATCCACGGTGATCTCCTGGCAGCCGATGGCGACGAGCGCCTCGAGTTCGGCGCGAACGATGGGCAGCAGCGCCTCCGTGAGCGCCCAGCGATCGGCATATTGTTCATTGGGCAGCAGGCGCCCGCTAAGCGTGTAGGGGCCGGGCACGCTGGCTTTCAGGATTGGGCGATGACCCGAAGGGTGGCATCCGCACGCGGTGTAAAGGCGCTGGAGGCGCAGGAATTCCTCCACCACGCCGAGACCGCGGGGCGCTTTCAATTCTCCGGTGACGGCATGCTTTCCACGCTGATCGTGCGCGGGCGGGCCCCAGCAGCGGGGCGAGGCGCTCTCGAGGGTGATGCCCTCGAGGTAGCCGTAAAAGGAGAGGTTGAAATCGAACCGCGTTTGCTCGCCATCGGTGACGACATCGAGCCCGGCTGCGATTTGATCGTGCAGCGCGCAGATGACTGCGTCTTCCTGCATCTCCGCGAGGTCGTCCTTTCCAAAGACCCCGAGGTTCTGGCAGGCCTGTTCAAGCCACGCAGGAAACGGGTAGCTGCCGATGACGGTGGTGCGGAGCGGATGGGGTTGCATTGCCCGGTACTATGATTGGTGGGGGCGATCAGTCCAGCAGTTCAAAGCAGCCTTCGAAGACTTGCGGTTACAACTCAAAGCAGGGTCCATCAGGTATTCCTTTTCGCAACCATGCCTCCAGCACCTCGGGGTTTTGTAACTTTCGCGCTTCCTCCAGCCAAATGCTCCATTCCTCCACGGTCATCTTCGGCGGTCCCGGCCACTGCACCGAGGGATCGGCCTCGGGGAATTCGAGATTGAGAGAGTGGGGTGTCATGGGTTAAGATGAGGCAGTAGTATTTCGAAAATGCCGACAGGCCCGTACCGTTCACACAGACCTTTCACTTCGTCCAGAGTCCAGTTTCCACGGTCGTGTTTCAGCAACTCCATTACATCCAGCACATCGTGAAGTTGACGCTCTGGATCCCCCTTCATCGCGTGGAGCTTCATGCTCACGATGTGAAGTGGAGCTGCGACTGTCAGAGTTAAAGTGCCGGTTTTCACGACTCGTTTTCCTTCCCACATTTTTGCAAACGTTTCCGCATTCACAAAAATGGTGTCGAGTATCCATGACGGCTCGTCTCTATGACGATAACGGGCGAGGAGGTGGTTTTCATCGAAGGCCTCAAAGCCTGCGGCTTCAAGAGCTGCTTTCATCGCGGCTCCTTGCTCCTTCGATATGACACAGTCGAAGTCTTTAGTGTATCGACTAAAGCCGTAGACCTGCACTGCATTGCCACCCACAAGCAGATTGGGAACTCCAATCTCAGAAAGGATGGTGAGCGGCGCTTTCATGAACGCCCTATGTAATCACACCGGCTTAAAAGAAAATCGGAATGATCAAAATCGCCACGATGTTCACAACCTTGATCATGGGGTTGATCGCGGGGCCGCTGGTGTCCTTGTAGGGATCGCCCACGGTGTCGCCGGTCACGCTGGCCTTGTGGGCTTCGCTGTGTTTGCCGCCGTGGTGGCCTTCCTCGATGTATTTCTTGGCGTTGTCCCACGCACCGCCGCTGCTGGTCATCGCGATGCCCATGAAGAGGCCGGTGACGATACTGCCGACGAGCACTCCGCCGAGGATCTTGGCGCCGTCGGGCATGGCTGCCACGCCGAGCACGATCACGATGGGCAGCAGCGCGGGGATAATCATCTCCCGCAGCGCGGCCTTGGTCACGATGTCCACGCAGGTGCCGTAATCGGGCGTGTCCTCGCCTTTGAGGATGCCGGGCTTGGCGGCGAGCTGGCGGCGCACTTCCGATACGACTGCGCCCGCGGCGCGGCCGACTGCGCTCATGCTGAATGCGCTGAAGAGGTAGGGCAGTAGGCCGCCGATGAAGAGGCCGATGATGACCTTTGGATCATTCAGGGAGAAGGAGAGGGCGTTATCGAGAGCGACCCCACTCACACCCTTGTGTATGAGGTGCGCCTTCAAATCCACAAAGTAGCTACCGAAGAGCACGACTGCCGCGAGACCCGCGCTGGCGATGGCGTAGCCTTTGGTCACGGCCTTCATCGTGTTGCCCACTGCATCGAGTTCATCGGTGGTGGCGCGGACTTCCTTGGGGAGACCGCTCATTACCGCGATGCCACCGGCGTTGTCGGTGATGGGGCCGAAGGCATCGAGGGAGATGATGATGCCCGCCATGGAGAGCATGGCCATGACCGCGATGGCGATTCCGTAGAGGCCCGCGCAGGAGTGGCTCGTCCAAATGGCCGCGCTGATGGCGATAACCGGCAGCGCGGTGGCGTGCTGACCGATGGCCAGGCCCGCGATGATATTCGTCGCGTGGCCGGTCTCGCTGGCCTTCGCAATCTTCCGCACCGGACCGTATTCGGTGGAGGTGTAGTAATTGGTGATGAGCACCGCGACGCCCGTCATGACAAGGCCGATGATGGCTGCTGTGAAGAGACCGTTCGTCGGGATGGTCGTGCCGTCGGCCATTGCGAGGCCGTTGGGGAATACCTGCTGCGTGATGGGCCAGAACGCCGCCGCCGAGGCTGCCGCGCTGATGAGAACGCCGCCCATGAGCGCCTTGTCCGCCTTGCCACCGATGGCGTTCACGTAGAGCACGCCGATGATGCTGGTGATGATGCTGACGCCGCCGATGAGGAAGGGATAGGCAATCGCAGCAGCGCTCGCCCCTGCCGCAGTGGTGAGTGCACCCACCAGAATCGCGCCGATGAGCGAGACGGCGTACGTCTCAAACACATCCGCCGCCATGCCTGCGCAGTCGCCCACATTGTCGCCCACGTTGTCGGCGATGGTCGCCGGATTGCGTGGATCATCTTCATCCAGGTTTTGCTCCACCTTGCCCACGAGATCCGCGCCGACGTCCGCCGCCTTGGTGTAGATGCCGCCGCCGAGCCGTGCGAAAACCGAAATCAAGGAAGCGCCCAGTGCGAGGCCGACGAGCGAGCCGACCTCCTGGCCGGGCGCCCATTTTTGGACGAGGATGTAAAACCCGCCCGTCGAAATCAAAGCCAGGCCCACCACGAGAAGGCCGGTCACTGCACCGCCGCTGAAAGCCGCCTGCAGCGCTTTCTTTGGGCCGGTGCGCGCGCCTTCCGCAGTGCGCACGTTGGCCTTTACCGCCACGCGCATGCCGATGAACCCTGCTGCCAGGGAGCAGATGGCACCGACTAGGAAGCCGACCGCGGTGGGTGCGTCTTTCTTCCAGAAGAGAAGGGCGGCAATCACCAGGCCGATCACCGAAATGCTGGTGAGCTGGCGCGCGAGATAGGCCTTGGCACCCTGTTCAATCGCGTTGGCGATGAACTGCATTTTTTCCGTGCCGGGAGGGATCGCGAGCAGCGACTTGATGAGCCAAAGGGCGAACAACAAACCCACTCCGCCGCACGCGAGTGCAATGGGAATCCCGGAATCAATAATCGAAGCGTACATCAAGGGCATACAAAAAGCTTGGTAAGGGTAAAGGGCGGCGGAGAATAGTGGTCGTCACCTATCTGTAAAGAGGGATTTCCCCTCACATCGTTAATGAACGGCGGGGGATTTTTGGCGTTGGAGGGCGGGAGGGCAGGTTCTGGGTAGCTGAGGCCTGAGGTAGGATTTGAAATAGGGCCGGGTGGATTCTGCATCGGTTCCCCGCCCTCACGCAATCCCTTGGTAGCGGCTGAGCAAAGACTTAGTCTGCTTGCGGCGGGCTGATTCCGGGTGTGGCAGGAGGCGGTGTCGCAGGCGATCCTGCCGGGGGTGTCGTCGGTGCAGCAGGCGCGGCCGGGGTCGCAGGCACCGTCGCCGGTGCAGTTCCCGGAGCCGGAGCGGGCGCGGCGGGCGTTGCAGATGGAACCGCTGGCGGTGGCGTGACTACAGGCGGTGGTGGCGGCGGATTCACCGGGCGAGTGATGTCCGGCCATTCAAAGAGCTGTCCCTGGTAGCCGCCGATTTCATTCAGCAGCTGCTCGCACTTGGCCCGCCACTGCGCGTAGTTGGGCGGGGTCATGGGGCGCTCGGTGCTGGCGGGAAAAATCAGGTAGGTCACCTTCAAATCGGCCACTGCGCGGTAGGCCCCCGTGGCCTGGGCGTTGATTTGCCGGCAGATGCGGAGCGAGGCCTCGCCCATCTTTGTAGTAGGACCTGCATCGCCAATGATCCCCGGGTAAAGCGTGTCGCCGTAGATCACCACGCAGTAGTCGCCAATCGCCGGCCCCTGCCTCGGGTGCGCCACCATCGGCGTGGGGATTACGATAAATGGATCCGCCGCGCCGATGAGAAAGCTGAACCGCTCCATCTCCTTCACCTCCAGGCGCAGGCGTGCGTTGTCGGTCTTCAGCTTTTGCGCGTCTGCTCCCTTGGCCTCCTTTATTTTCGCCTCGTTCTCAGCAATGCGTTTTTCCCAGTGCGGCACGCAGGGATTCGGGTTTTGCGTTTTCTTATCCCACCGGTAGCTCGTGAATGGCTGAAAGGTGCGCGAACTGTTGTCGACCGTGTAGAGCCGGTCGCCATCGGCGCCATCGGTATCCACATCCATATCCGCCTGAATCAGAATGGCGCGGCGCTTCGTCTGGGGGTGCTGGAGTTCCAGGATGGTCTCGCAATCGTAGAAATTGTGCCGCGAGAGCAGTGCGTCCAGCTTGTTCAGGTTCGTACGCAGGGAGTTGATCTTGGTGCGGTAGAGATCGTCGTAGTCCTGCGAGACTTTGGCCGTCGGCATCAGCGCAGCAAGCCCCGGCAGCACCTTGTCGAGCTTGTCGTTCAGCTTGCGCAACTCTTCCAGGTTCCGGTGGGGCTTGGGCACCTTCACCTTCACATTGATCTCCACCGTGTAGCTGTCCTGCTTTTCCCGGTCGGCGCTGGCCGTGGTTCCCTCCGTGGTCTCCAGATTCGCGCGGTACTGGATTCCGTTAAAGATGCTGCCTGTTTGCAGGCTCTTGATCGGCACGTAGGGCGTGGGTGCCGGGGTCGGCGGCGGTGCAGGCGTGGGAGTGGGCGGCGGCGTCGGGGCTGCTGCAACCACGGGCTTTGGTGTCGGCGTGGGAGGCAGGGTACTCACGGGAGGCGCCGGCTTGCGATCACACGCAGCAAGCGTGGCGGCCAGTAGAGCGCTAGCAATGAGAGCACGTGACATCGCGGGCAGAATGCCCAAAAGCAGCGGGACGGCAAGTGGTGTTGCACCTTTTCACCGGGAGGACTTTTTCTCACAATGGGGAATGCACATCCGCCAAATCGCCCGGCAAGAGCCTTTTACCACCAAGGACGGATCGACCATTCGGAGCATCCTCGACCGCGCCAACGCCCCGGTCGCGAATCAATCGCTCGCCGAGGCTCAAGTGCCCGCAGGCTGCGCAACCCAGCGGCACTACCACAAACTCAGCGAAGAGTTTTACTTCATCCTCGAAGGAACCGGTACCATGGAAATCGACGGCGAGGAACAGGAAGTAGGGCCTGGCGACGCAATCCTCATCTCACCGGGCGCGCGGCACACCATCCGAGCGGCGGCGACGCTGCGCTTTCTCTGCTGCTGCGCGCCTCCGTACTCGCATGAGGATACGTATTTTGAGTGAAAGTGAGTATTCCCGTAGTGGATTGGAGCAGGGCATATTTCTAGGCGTTTCTACCATAAATTTAGGGATGGGAAGAAGAGTTACGCAAAGGCTTTCAGGGCTGTCCCAACCCTCCCGAGAAATAAAAGGCAAACACGGGGCTCATACGAATTACGCACAGGCAAGTCCGACAGGTCCTCGAAAGACCCGCGTCCGAATTACGGCGTTCGCAGTACGAATCTGAGCGTTATAGAGGATGCCGTTGTTTTTTGAAGAATTCATGCTAACTTGGAAATACACAGCGGCTTTGGTTCTACCCTCGAACAGATACCCAGCCCTTACTGTTTGGATATCCACAACAACGTCCCAGCCATCACCCGAGATCGTATGAAACTTTGGTCTTTCCCCATTTCAAGTTCCCTCACCACACCCACTTGTTTTTCTGCAAGCTTTGTACGAACTAGCTTGGCGGGCCTGTTTCTTCTCGCGACAGGAATTCACAGCGCGGGACAGGTGCCAGACATCTTGAAGCAAACATTTCTGCCTCAGCCCAGCGGCCAGCAGACTGGTGAACGGCAGGGTACCGCTGTCGCCATCGAGGGCGCCTATGCAGTCACCGGGTCTCCGTATGCCGATGTGGGCAACTCGAACGCCGGCGTGGTGAAAATCTACAATACCAGCATCGGAACGCGCCTCTATACGATCCCTAACCCGAAGCCCTTGGTAACGAATGATTTTTTCGGCGCAGCCTTGGCGATCTCCGGCAATCTGGTCGCGGTCGGCGCGTATGAAGCAAACCCTGGCGCGGCGGATGCCGGCAGCGTTTATATTTTCGATTTGTCCAAGCCGGATCCGACACAACCCGTTCTGACCATCGACAATCCTGAGCCCGCAGCGGATGACTTCTTTGGCTATTCCGTGGCGATCTCCGGGAACATTGTCGTCATTGGCGCCTACCAGGACGACACTGGCCGCCCGAATGCCGGCTCGGCCTATGTGTACGACCTGGGCAGCGCCACCCCGGCTCAGCCTATTTTCGTTCTCAACAATCCCAGCACCACTTCCAGTCAGGGCAAGTTTGGGTGGTCCGTCGCCGTCTCGGGCACGCGGATTATTGTCGGCGCGCCGGGCAACGATGTCACCAGTTTCGCCGACACCGGGATGTCATACCTGTATCAAATCACTGGAGCGACGATTTCTGGTCCGGTGAGCCTGAATCATCCCACTCCTGGCGCGGGTGACGCCTTTGGGAGTGCGGTGGGAGTTTCCGGTACGCGGGTGGTCGTGGGCGCGCCTACGGATGACACCGTGATCGCCAATGCGGGCAGCGTCTATTTTTACGATGTGAGCGGCGCGGTTCCTTTCCTCCAAAATACGATCGCTAATCCGGCGGGGACCGCCAGCGGCGGTGGCGCGTGCTTCGGGACGGCCCTGGCCATTTCCGGCACAAACCTCGCCGTGGGTGCGCCGCTGGATAATACGGGGGCTGCCGACTCCGGTATCGCATACGTCTTCAACTTGGCAGCGAACCCGCCAAGTGTTACTGGTACCTGCCAGAACCCCACGCCGGCGCTGAACGACAATTTTGGAGGCGCGGTGGGCGTTTCCAGCAACAAGGCAGTTTTCGGAGCGTATCTCGACGATACTGCGGGCGCGGACTGCGGCGCTGCCTATGTGTTTGGCTTGTCGGGGGGCACACCGCTGGTGTTGAACCAGCCCAGTCCGGCGACCAGTGACGAATTTAGCAAATCGGTCACCGCTTGGGGATCGCGCTTTGTCGTCGGCTCTCCGCAGGATGACACATCGGGTGCGAATACAGGATGCGTCACGGTATACCTCACGACGGGGAACGCGCCGCACCTGAATATAGCGCATCCAGAACCAGCGGCGGGCGATCATTTTGGCGATGGGGTGGTGCTGCATAGCGGAGGGCTCGCGGTGGGGGCGCCGGAAAAACTCGTGGGAACCGTGAGGGGAGGCGTCGTCTACATCTACAATATCTATCACGACCGGTATCCGACCTCGCCGTTTTACACGATCCCTAACCCGACGCCGGCTGCCGACGAGAAGTTTGGCAGTTACCTCGGCTTGTACGGCAACTTGCTGGCCGTGGGGGTTCCGCAGGATGATTTTAATGCGCCCAATGCCGGGGTCGTGCACCTTTATCAAATTGGTGGGTCGACCAGCGTCCCATGGATGACACTTCAAAATCCCGACCCGACTGCGCAGGAACTTTTCGGCGGAGCGGTAGCGGTCTGGGAAACGAAAGTGGCGGTGGGCGCACGCGGGGAAAACACGGGAGCCACCGCGGCCGGGGCGGTCTATGTGTATGACACAACATCCGTTACTCCCCATCTGCCCACGCATGCTTTTTTCCACCCAAACCCGGTGGCCAACGCCGGGTTTGGTGGGGCCGTGGGCATGGTGGGACGTTGGTTGGTCGTCGGCTGCAACACCGGGGGAAAAGTGTACGTTTACGATTTGAATGCGGGCGCTACAAGCGCCCCCGCTTATGTTCTGATGGGGCAGGACCCCGACGGGTTTGGCTGTTCCGTCGCAATGTCTGGCACGGAAATCGTCGTGGGTGCGTATTTGAACACTTACAGCTCTTCGATGTACCATTTCAACGACGCTGGCGCGGCCTACGTCTATTCGCTCGCCAGCCCCACGCCGACGGTCCCGCTGGCCGTTTTAAGCAACCCGGCCCCCGGAACCAACGATCACTTTGGAAAATCGGTGGCGATGGATGGCTCGCTCGTTATCGTCGGAGCGATTGATGATAGCACGGTCGCCTCAATCAAGGGCGCGGCATACACCTTTGGACCATCTGCCTATTCGCTCTGGAGGTTTACGCAGGGGTTTTCGTGGCATGGTGATTTGTCCGATACCGATCACGACGGTATGCAACTGCTCGCGGAATATGGGTTGGTGAAATCGGCAAGCGACGTGAGCGTGCCACCGACACCCACCACCCATGCCTACGCGGAAGGACCGCGCTTGCGTATTTTCGTAACTCGGGATCCCAGCCGCAATGATGTGACCCTGAAAGTGCTCGCAGGCAACGGCGTGGCTGGCCCCTGGACCACCATCGCAACGAGCACACTGGGAGCACCGTTTTCTGGTCCCGGCTATGTAAGCGGAGATTCAGATACCCCTGGGCTCAAAACTGTAGAAATCCGGGATATCGTCGATATATCGACGTCGCCC
Source organism: Verrucomicrobiaceae bacterium (assembly GCA_043753265.1). Taxonomy (GTDB): domain Bacteria; phylum Verrucomicrobiota; class Verrucomicrobiia; order Chthoniobacterales; family Chthoniobacteraceae; genus SXWH01. The sequence continues at coordinate 3,399 of JAYUWZ010000336.1, read as the reverse complement.
TCACGCCTTTTAAGAGTGGAAGTTTCCAGATGAATGCATGAATAACGTGCCCATCCTCCCAACGGTCTCAACCATGGCCTGGCGATGGCGAGGCAAGGAAGCACCCTCGAATACCGTGCTGGCCAGCGTGGCCGGGACGCCGGGGGCAGGGCGCAGTTGCGGGGAGTATCGCATGATTTTGCGCACCGGGTTCGCGGATGGGACACACGCAATCCAAACGGTGTATGTGCCGTAAAACTCGGACCCTGCTCACATCCGATAGCGAAACACCTCCCGCAGGTGCGGATCCTCCGCCACGGTTCGCGGCGTGATGATTTCACGCTCCAGGGGCAGTCCCCCGTTTTCGATCTGCCGGATCACCGCCTCATGCGGCTGCCACTTGAGTTCTCCCAGCTTGTGCGGCTTGCCGAGCCGCACTTTTGCAGCGTCCCAGGTCGCCTTCCATAGGAGTTCGCTACAGTAGATTTTGGCATCATCCATCTCGTAGCGGATGTCATACGGGCGGCCCTTGTAGCGCTCGGCGGCGGCGATAATTGCGGGGATCTGCGCATTCAGCGGCGCCTTCAGTCGGCAGGCCACATAAGCGTTGTTTCGTCCGCGCGCGATCCACTCGCCTAGCGCCGTTTCCTTCACCGGTCCGATGGCCTCCAGCACCATCCATTTCCCGTCGCGATTCACCACGATGCCGCAGTGCGAAAACGGAGAGCCGGTGCTCCCTTCGATGCAATCCACCAAGGCATTGCGCGGCAGGGACTGGAAAACGAAGTCTCCATCCACCGGCGTGTAGTCCTGCGGAATGGCGACCTGCTGGTTGGTTTTGCAGCCAGCAAGGACAACACAGAGCGCGAATAGGAGGGCGCGGAGCATGGTGCGAAGAATGTGACCCAAGACCGCTCCGGGCAAATGAATTGCCTGAAAACGACATGCGACACCAACACAGCCTGAAGCTGTGGCCGATGCTTGATTTGCCACGCGGAGCGCCGTGCCGGAAGGCTACACCTTCCAGTCGCCGCGATAGTCGCGGGTGAGCCACTCGGGCTTGCCGGTGCCGCCTGCGAAGTCGAGCTTCGCGGGGTCCCACTGGATCTTTTGTCCGTGGCGGTAGGCCATGTTTACGAGGTGGCAGGTGGTGACGGTGCGCGCGCCGATTTCCACGTCGGCGATGGGCTTCTCGCGGGAGCGGATGCAGGCGAGGAAGTTGTCCTTGTGCCCCGTCACTTGCTGGAGCTTCACCTTGGAGTCAGCGAGGAATTCCTTCTCAACGATGTCGAGCTGCTCCTTCAGCGAAGGCTTGCTGTCGCCCTTGGTGAAATCGGCCACATTGCGGTCCTTGACCTTCAGCGCGAAGCGGCCGCGGTTCACGTAAATCATGCCGTCGGCACCGTGGAAGGTCACACCGTTTTCCGAGATGTGCTCCACCTCGATGTCGCCGGTGTACTTCAGCTTCACGCCTTTCTGCGCCTTCGGATCGCTCACGGCATTAATCTCCAGAGGCCCGCGACCATCCTCGCCGAGGCCCCACTGGCAGATGTCGAAATGGTGCGCGCCCCAGTCGGTGACCATACCGCCGCCGTATTCCCAGTAGGCGCGCCAGTTGGGGAAGTTCTTATGCACGCCCCGCGGGGACAGTTCGCTGTGGTAGGGGCGCATGGGAGCAGGCCCAAGCCACATGTCCCAATCGAGACCCGGCTCGGCGCTTTCCTCGGGCAGATTGCAGGGTTTGCCCGGACCACCGATGCCGACGGATACGTGGTAAATTTTGCCAATCACACCGTTGCGCGCGAGCTCGCACGCCACGCGGAATTCGCGGGAACTGCGCTGCTGCGAACCCGTCTGGAAGACGCGGCTGTTGTCGCGCACGGCCTTCACCAGCGCCCATGCCTCATGCACGGTGTTGGTCAGCGGCTTCTCGCCATACACATCCTTGCCCGCCTTCACGGCTGCAATGCCGATGTAGGAGTGCCAGTGGTCGGGCGTGGCGATGCACACCGCGTCGATATCCTTGCGGGCGAGCAGCTCGCGGAAGTCCTTGTAAGCCTCCACTCCCTTGCCGCCACCCGCCTTGGTGTAATGCTCGTCGGCCCTTTTCTTGGCGTTCTCGCGGCGATTGGTGTCCACGTCGCACACGGCGACGACCTGCGTATCCCCGCGGCGCAGAAAATCACCGAGGTGACCGGAATTCATGGTGCCCATGCCGATCATGCCGATGGAGAGGCGATCATTGGGCTTGGTTTCTGCGGACCAGATGCGGCCCGGGAGAAAGAGCGGAGCCACGCCGGCGGCCAGCGTTGACTTCAGGAACGAACGACGGGAAGTGCGAGAGAGGTTCATGCGGGTAAGAGAGGTGCGAGGAGTAATCCCGCAAAGCCTCCTGTGTTTAGGAGGAAATTGCGGAGCGGTATTTCAATCAAAGCCCCCTCACCTGTTCAAGCGTGCAACTCGGAAATAACCGTGCCCCCATTTCAGGCCGCCCGCTCCCACTTCGCCAGCACCGCATCAATCGCCTCCCGCACCTGCTGCCGCGCCAGCCCGCGGTCGTCGTGCTTCATCAGCAATGCATCGTAAGGCGTGTGCTCGTGGCGGATGTGCGCAATCACCGCGAGCCGCAGCGCCTGCGCGTCAAATTCCTTGGCAGCCGCCGAGCGCCCCACACGCCCGGAATGCTTCTGGCACGTCCACTCGGCGATGTGCGCTGCCTCCTTTTTCGGGCACCCGGGAAACAATGCAAGGATCGCCTCCGCCACGCTTTTCACATACACCGCGTCGTGCACCTCGCGCCGCATGGCCGCCCGGAGACGGTTGCGCTCCCTCTGCTCAGCGTCGGAAAGACACTCCTTTTCCGCCCGCTCGATGGCCTCGCCCGCGACCATGATGCCCTGGCGCTCGTACCGCTTGCGCGAGCGGGACCACTGCAGCACCACGGCGCGCAGGGGCGAATACTTTGTGGCCCGCCGCGTCAGCGCCACATTGCCGCTGGGGAGAAAATCCAGGCGGTCCAGATCCGCGCATTCCAGGCAGCGCGGCTTGCCCTCCACAAGGCGGATGAAGCTCCCCTTCCCCATCTGCACACCGCATTCATCGCACTGCGCGCTACTGCTGCGGATGATGAATACAAGGATCTCCCCCGGCTTCGATTGCGGCGGTGTCGGTTCCTGCTCGGCGGACATGGCTCTGTGATCTGGCAAAGATCTCAGGTCTTGGCAAATCGGGAGATCGTGCGGGGGAAACTTACCTCTTTTCCAAAAACAGACGCCCCTTGCCCACGTCAAAAGTCACCACAAAGCGCGAAAGAATCCCATTTCCCAGCAGGCCCGCCTCGCCGGGAAACAACGGCTCGGCGTGCATGGTCACGGCAACATTGGGAATGACCATCGCTCCCAATTTCACGTCTTCGGATTG
>JAYUWZ010000335.1:0-1811 GCA_043753265.1 Verrucomicrobiaceae bacterium | reverse complement strand
AGTGCAGATCCTTGTCGAGGAACTCGTAATTCATCATTTCGGCATCCACGTCGATCGCCAGCCTGGTGCGCGGGCCGTGGGGCCTTTGGTCCACGATGCCCTCGACGAGCAGGGACGGTGGCTTTTTGCCAAAGCGATAGGGCTTGATGTCGACAATCATGGTGGGGTCGATCCACATCATGACCTCCGTGGGATGCACTGCGGCACGCAACTGCTTGATGTGGACCGTCTCCGCGGCGAAATCGAAAGCGAGCCCGCCCCCGGCGGGTCCCTCGGCGCGGCGGACGAGGAAGTCATCCACGTAGAGCACGCGGCCATTGTAGCGTAGATTTCCCCGCGCGCTCTGTGCCTCCATGCCACGATACATCGTTCTGCCGAGCACCAGATCCCCGCTCGCCACGGAATCGAGCGGAGTAGCCCCGCGCGCACTGAGCGTAATTTTCGGGGCATCGTAAAATCTCATCATCCCCATGCGCTCCGCCACCTTGGGGGCGGCCTTCGTGGCAATGGGAATGAGCGTCTCCGGGTTCAGGGTGCTCTTGAGGCCGAGACGGAAGTCCCCCTTCCCTGCCGGGTCATAGTCTTGCAGGACGTCGCCAGTGAATTCGCCGCCGCTGCGGTGTCTCAGCAGGAAATCGCGGACGGCCCAGCGCTTTCCGTCCCACGACACATCGGCATTGAATCGATCAAACGGCACGCGCCCGTACAGAAACCGCCCCACATTTACACGGCCAAAGACGATCCAATCCAGCTTGCCATTGAGATGCGAGACGCGGGCGGTGAGCTCGGCCTGGGGGATGGACTGGAATTTGAGATCCCCCATGTCGCCCACGCCCAGCGCCTTCGCCAATGCGGGCAGATCGATGCTGGACCGCAGGTACGCCTCCGCGGATTGTGTATCGGTGTGATAGGTCGCCGAGAGTTGCAACCGGCCGACATTGTCGCGCAGGTCGAAGCGGGGGAGTGTGAGCATCCCCTCCTTCCACACCGCGGAGATGGCGATGGATTCCAGCACGTAGTCGTTGCGCCGCATTTTTCCCGCATTGATATCCACCTCCACGGTGATGGTCTCAGGCTGTGCAAGATCGCCGCCGAACCGGATGTCGATCCGCGGAATCGCCCCCTCGTGCCGCAACTGCGCGACTTCCGCCAGCACGCGGAGCAGGACGGGCGGCTGATCGGTGGGAGGCGTCTTCGTACTGAAGGACAGCGAACCGGGATTGGATACCTGGCCGGCGGCGCTTACATGGACCCCCGCCACGTCTGCTTCGAAACGGCTCACGATGAGTTGATCGCCGGCCAGCAGCAGTCGCGCATTGAGCTTTTCCACGCTGATGGCGGGGCCATCGGGATTGCGCGCATCCAGCGGGAGCTGCAGAGAGGCATTCACGAGGGTGAGCGCCTCGAGGAATGGTTCGCGCCGCGCGGCCCGGGCGTAGTTGGCCTCCACCACCATCTCATTCACCCGTGCGAGTACGCGCTTGCGCGCGGGGGTGTCGTAGAGCGTCACGTCGCGCGCGACGAGGCCTCGAAAAGGCTCCAACGTGAGCGAGCCAAACTCCACCTCCGCCCCATGGTCGCGTAACTCGCGCACCACCCACACACGCCACGAATGGGAGAAGCCCTTGTGATACAAATACCACATCCCACCGCCCAACGCGAGCAGGAGCAGTATTAACGTGATCAAAAGAAAGCGGCGCACCTTTCCAATTTCTCCTGATCGGGCCGCGCGTCCAGCAATCTCGGTGCGGTGTTTCGAGCGCAGGGTGGGCGAAAGGGGGCAGGGGAAACGTCCAACGTCCAACGCTCAA
>JAYUWZ010000334.1:0-1811 GCA_043753265.1 Verrucomicrobiaceae bacterium | reverse complement strand
TTGATCCAACCACTCTTCACGAATCGAGCGCTCCCGGGAGCCCAACAAACCAAAACGATACTCACCGACCACAACAACTGGCAGATACCAAGGCCGATCCTTTGGCAGAACATCCAGCAGCGCGGCATTCTGATCCGCAAACGCCGAACGTGCGTTCGTATCAAGAATCATGACCTTTATTCCAATGGGTCGGGTTTGCCGAATTCCTGATCAATGCGTTGCTGAATGCTTTTGGTTTCCGCCTTTTCTTGTGGCGAGTTTCCGAACGCTCCAAAAAACTTCAGCCAAGGCGGCGCTTGCTCTTTGCTCCTGAGTTCAGCGGTCTTTCCCAGTTTTTCGCGCAACGCCTCCGTAAACAAATCCTTGAGGGAGCGACCATCCGCTGCCGCTGCCACTTTTGCAGCCTGAAACAAATCATCCGGCAGTTCCAGTGTGGTTTTCATGGACCCATACTCCCATATTTATGGGGACGGTCAACCTGTGAGATTTTCGGCTTGGCGTTGAGTCCAGAAACGAGCGAAGGCAAGCCGGGTGGCTTGCCTTCGTTGGGTTCAACTTTGGGGTTGAAAATGATTTTAGCGGCGGCGGCGGAGGGAGAAGATGCCGAGGGTGCCGAGGAGGGCGAGGCCCAAAGACGCGGGCTCGGGGACATTGATAACAGTCAACGGAGCGTTTGCTATGGCGTTGCCATCATCTGTGCCACCAGCAGAGGGAGTGCGCATAGGATCGAGCGTAAGAAAACTCCCATCGGCGCCACCCACCCATAGACTAGTGCCGACAAAAAGTGCACCATCATAGAAGGGTCCTGTTTGCATGAGATCGTCCTGCCGCGTGAACTGCCCGTATTGCTGGCCCGCTGTCAGCGTCGTGGTCGCGAAGTTTCCGACTGCGATCCCTGGGAACCAGCGAATTCCGAATTTCGTGCCTGTGGGAATATCGAATCGAAGAACGCGGTTGAGTTGACCTGCATTCGCGGTATCACCATTTACCAAGTCAAATGCGGAGGTTGTGGCATAATCGGTCGGCTGCTCAATAGTGCCAAGCAATGCGACATTGAGCAGGACATCATCGCCGCTGACCCATTGCGACAAGGGCGAAGCGCTGCCATCGCCAACATTTATCTCATTGAAAATGCCGTCAGCTCCCAAATTCACCAACTGAAACAGAGTTCCTGTTCCCCCTGCGCCATCATTGACGCGCACTCCATTTACGTCGGCATAATGACCTGATACCAAAGTGTAGGCGACGATCGCCGCCTCAGAGGGAATTGTGGCAAGGCCGACGGAGCAGAGTGCTGCTGTAAGGTAGCGTAGTTGCATGATATGGGAAGAAAGTCGGGGAAAGGTATCGTGGAGGGTATTTAGTAGTTGGGCTCGTTGACCCAGTCGCGGCTAGTGGTACCAACGCGCTTCCGTAGAATATAAGCCCGACCTGGTTGAAGTTTCACATCCTGGCCAACAGTAGTGCTCCCGCTTCCAATTTTGCGCCAACCAGCACCGGCCAAGTAGTAGTAGGCGCTGCTGCTGGGAAGATTGTAACCTGCATTGATCGCTGGTGGATCAAACGCAAGAAGAGTGTCATAAGCTCCCGCATCGAAGTCGCTGGGAGTATCAACCAAGGGGCTAGTAGTTTGTGATGCAGTGCGGATACCCGAATTATCGAGTGAAACCTCGGAAGGACGGGAGATTGAAAAATAGGTGTCGTTTCCTTTTGAGGCGCTTCCACCAGCAAAGAAGTAAATCGAGCGGTTCATCAACACGGAACCGAGATTGGTGAGGCTGATGTTTGTGTTCCCCTGGCGACGGACGACC
>JAYUWZ010000333.1:0-1811 GCA_043753265.1 Verrucomicrobiaceae bacterium | reverse complement strand
CGAGCGATTCTTTCACGAAGGCGGCGAGGGCGGTTGCGGTCTCCTCGTTGAGTCCCTCGTTTTCCTTGTCGAGCTTCACGTCGGCGCGCTCGGCGGCGGTGAGTTTCTTGCCCTCGAATTCGCGCAGGTGCTCGAGCACATACTCGTCGCGCGCGTCGCTGAGAAAGAGAACCTCCCACTTCTTCTCGCGGAACACCTCGTAGAAGGCCGATGCCTCCGCGCCCTCGCGGGTGGCGGCGGTGAGGTAGTAGATCTCGGTCTGCCCCTCAGGCATGCGGCTGACGTAGTCGGCGAGACTCGTGAGCTTGCCGGAGTCGGTGGCGGAGGAGTCGAAGCGCAGGAGCTTTGCGAGAGACTCGCGGTGGCCCCAATCGTTGGTGACGCCCTCTTTCAGGCAGTGGCCGTGCTCGGCGAAGAACTTCCCGTATTTCTCGGAGTCGAGCTTTGCCTCCTCCTCGAGGAACTTGATGAAGCGCTTTACGAGGACCTCGCGAATCTTGGCGAGCAGCGCGCTGTCCTGCATCGTCTCGCGGGAGATATTCAGCGGCAGATCCTCGCTATCCACCACACCGCGCAGGAAGCGGCACCACTCGGGGAAGAGGCCCTTCGCGCTGGGCTGGATGAGAATCTTTTTGCAGTAGAGGTCCACGCTGGACTCCTCGCGGGACATCGTGGCGAGCTCGCGGCTGCGGGCTGGCACGAAGAGCAGGGAGCGGATGGAGAGCGGCGCATCCGCCATGAAATGGAGGCGGTAGAGGGGTGCCTCGGTGTCGTGGCCGAGGTACTTGTAAAACTCGTCGTATTCCTCGGATTTCACCTCGGCCTTGTTGCGCGTCCACAGCGCCTGCACGGTGTTTACCTCCGTGCCGTTGAGGTCGATGGGGAACTGGACGAAATTGGAGTACTTCTTGATGACCTCCTTCACCTGCCATTCGCTGGCGAAGTCGGCTTCCTTGAGGTGCACGACGATCTGCGTGCCGCGGGTGAGATTCTCCACGGGCTCGAGTTCGTAGCTGCTGCGGCCATCGCTGGTCCACGACCAACCCTGTGCGCCGGGCGTGTAGCTGCGGCTGTGCACGACCACTTTATCCGCCACCATAAATGCGGAGTAAAAGCCGACGCCGAACTGGCCGATGAGCGTGGCATCGACAGGGCCTCCCTGGGCTTTCTCCTTGAGCTGCTGGAGGAATGCGCGTGAGCCGGAGTGGGCGATGGTGCCGAGGTTGTCGATCAACTCCTCGCGGGTCATGCCGAGGCCGGCATCGGTAAAGGTGATGGTCTTCGCCGCCTCGTCGGTGACGATGGTGATGCGGATGTCCTTGTCCGGGTCGGCGATTTCGACGCCGCTGGTCTTGAGGAAGCGGAGCTTTTCCGAGGCATCTGCCGCGTTGCTGATGAGCTCGCGGACGAAGATTTCCTTATCGGTGTAAAGCGAGTGCACAACGAGATCGAGGAGCTGTGCAATCTCTGCCTGAAATTCGTGTTTTTCGGGTGCTTGGGTGTGACTCATAGAACCTCCAGCTTTAGAAAATCCGCGCGCAATGCGCAAGGGAATGCAATGAGCTTACTTTGAACTGCCGGGTGTGAGGCGGAAGTCGCGCTGGAGGGCGTAGGTGATGCTGAGCACCACAAATGAGATGAGGAGCAGCACCGCAGCGGTGCGGCCTGCGGTGGCGTAATCGAGGGCCTGCACGGAGTCGTAAATCGAGACTGAGACGGTGCGGGTGACGCCGGGGATGTTTCCGCCGACCATGAGCACCACGCCGAATTCGCCGAGAGTGTGGGCAAAGCTGAGCACGATGCCGGCGAGC
>JAYUWZ010000332.1:0-1813 GCA_043753265.1 Verrucomicrobiaceae bacterium | reverse complement strand
ACTGGACGTGGGGCGTGTCCATGCCCTCCCAAATGCCAGAGCTGCCCATGAATGCGATGTCGATGTCCCCTTTCTCCTCAAATATCTGCTGATGTATGTAGGGGTAACTCCCCGCGACCCATGGAATCGACGAGTAGACTTGTGTGCGGGGCGGCAGTACTCCGGGCCCCATGGCAAGGGGCAGCAGGAAGGTCGTGAGGAGGAGCAGTGCAAATGCAGCGGCCTGCCTCGTATTGCCAAAGGAGGGCGCCATCATGCCGGTAAATGAGGTAATTGCAGGAAGGTGCTCATCTCAGAATCGAAAAAATCTGCTTCATCTGCGGGATGCTGTTGGCGAACAAAAAGAGCGTCGCCGCCACATAGCAAAACGTGAGAGTCACGGCGGCGGCATGAATCCAGCGGTTTTCGTTATAAGCTTTGAAGCCATCACGCCCCAGCCATTTTTTCAGGCCAAACGTATAATATTGATTGGCGGCAAGGGCAACTCCATGGCTCGCGCCGAACAAGAAAAAATTGAACCCCGAGCCATGCCAGGCGCCAACCACAATGAAGCCTATAACCGCAGCAATAGCAGTGGCATGAATAGGAGAGATGTGTCGGCCGAGAAATTTTGACAGCGGCGAGAAGACAATGTCCCGCACGTAGAGCGAAAGGGTAATGTGCCAGCGATTCCAGAACTCCTTGATGTTTCGGGCGGCGAAAGGGTTGTTAAAGTTCTCGGCGACAGGGATGCCGATTAGGCCTGCGGCACCAATCGCGATATCGCAAAACCCGGAGAAATTGCAGTAGAGGAAAAGGTAGAAAAAGACCGCGGCTATGGGGAGATCGATCCAGTGGTGAAAATGGTCGTCGAACAGCAGGTTCGTATAGGTAAGCTGGAAAAAGAGACTGCCCAGGTACTTGTAGTGCACGACGCCAACGAGAATGCGCAGGGCGGCGCGGCCCAGTGGGATCTCGGGCTTGGTGGGGGCGAATCCCTTGAGGTGATTGCTGTAGGGATTGATGGGGCCAACGGAAAGGGTGGGCAGAAAGAAGGCGAAGCCAAGGTAGCGGAAATACCCGGGAATCGGGACGATTTCATTGCGCACTTCCATGGCCAGGTGGCTGCACCGAAATGCGAGATAAGAGATGCCGATGAACTCGCCCGCCGAGGGCCACCATGCGCCGGGATTGAACGCAGGCACAATGAAACGCACTGCCAGAAGGCTCAGGATGGGTGTGAAGAATGCCAGCCAGGGGAGAAATCCCCCACGCCGCGAAAACGCGCGCAACACGCCATACTGCAGGGTCACCATGCCGAGGTATGCTATGAACGTGGCGGTATAACGACTGGTGGAGGGCCAGAAACCACTCTGCTCCTCTCCCTTAAAGAAGAGGAGGTAGACGAAGACCAGATTCACCGCGGCGAATGCGACATCGCGCCACTGGCCCGTGAGGCAGCGCATCGCGAGACGGGCGAGAATGAGGAAGGCGAAGAGCTGTGCGAGCAGCGGCAGGATAATCGCCATTTCCTAGAAGCCTTGATAAACCGGCTTGGTATCGCTGAAGTGGCTGTAAGACGCGGCCACTATGATGAGGGCAATCACGGCCAGGAGAATCGCGATCGCGTAGATGCAGGTCTCAAAGGTGATTTTGGGCCTCATATGGGTGATATGGCAGAACTTTCAGCCGCCCTGTGCTGGCTTTTCAAAAAGTCTCCAGTTCCGTACAGCATTTAGCTGGCGGTGAGGCGTTTGGCGATGAGGTCTGCCAGTTCGCCGACATTCTGGGTGGCCTCCACCTCGCCCACGCGGAAGCGGATGTTGAAGTCCTT
>JAYUWZ010000331.1:0-4141 GCA_043753265.1 Verrucomicrobiaceae bacterium | reverse complement strand
AGGTAGAGCTTCCATGAACCATCCTTGGCGAAATAAACGATGTTATCCCGCGGGTGTATCTCGGCCCACATGCCAATCACTTTTTCACTGAGCTTTTCGGAAGCATTCGCCGAAATGGTGATGACGACCAGAATCAGGGAGAGGAGGAGGTGTTTTATGAATTTCATGGAATGGGGTTTGTTGAGAATTCGGCCACTGCGGCATCACGCTGGAAACCATTCACGGACGGGGGGAAAGAACCGGATTTCCAGATTGTTCTGGAGGGTCTGCCATACGAGTTCGGCGCTGCCAAGAATATCCTCGTTCCCGAGAAACCGGGAGACTGCATGCGGCCATCCACATGTGTTGCGAGATGACCAAGGTTATCCCAGGAAGCGGCGAGGCGGGCGTTTTTGCGGACAGGATGCCCGCGCTACTTTTTCGCGGTACGCATGAGGATTTCGAGGGACACGTCGCGGGGATGGATGCCCAGCATGCAGCGGAAGTCGATGGGGCAGTTGCGGAGGAAGCAGGGGCTGCACTCGACTTTTTTGCGGATGATCGTGTGGCCGGTGCCGAGGGGGCCGGTGAGTGCGGGCTCGGTGCTGCCGAAGATGGACACGGTGGGCACGCCGAGCAGGGCGGCGAGGTGCATGGTGCCGGTGTCGTTGGTGAGCAGGACGTCGCTGGCGCGGAGGATGGCGATGAGTTGCTCGAGGCTGGTCTGGCCGCAGCGGTTGTCCACATTGGCGGGATTGCCGGCGTGCTCGAGGATTTCGTCGCCGACGGTGCGGTCCTTGAACGTGCCGACGATGGTCCACTCGCAGGTGCGGGCGAGATTGAGGGTGCGGATGACCTCGGCGAAGCGGTCGGCGGGCCAGCGCTTGGCAGGGCCGTATTCAGCGCCGGGACACACGGCGATGTGGAGCGTGTCGGATGGGGGCCTTGGCGGATTCGGGAGCGCGAAGGGGGTCTCGGGGATTTCCGCGCCGATGAATTCCGCGAGCTTCAGGTAGTGGTAGACCTGGTGCTTGGGGCGCTCGGCTTTTTCGTCTTTCTTGCGCTTCTTTTCGCGGAGCACCTGGTTGAGGAAAAAGGGGCGGCCTTTGTGGCCGGGATAGCCGACTCGGCGCGGGATGCCTGCGAGCCATACCTCCACGGCGGCGCGGATGCTATTGGGCAGGAGCACTGCAGCGTCGAAGCGGTGGCCTCGCAGCTTGCACGCGACTTTCCACGGATGAAACAGCGAGCGCAGCGCGCGGAAGCGCCCGCTGGGTGAATCGATGGGGATGACCTGATCGACCTCGGGGACGAGGCGCCAAATGTCGGCGAGCTTGGCGGGTGAGAGGATCGTGATGTGCGCATCGGGCCGGCCGCGCTTGATGGCGCGCACGGCGGGGATGGTCATCACGGCATCGCCGAGCCAGTTGGAGGAGCGAATGAGAATCTTGAACGGCTGGAGCCGTGCGGCGGCGGCCTTGCGGGCGACGTGTTCGAAGAGTTCGCCGTCCTCTGCATCCACAGGCTCGGTGGGCGTGGGCGGGAGCACGATGCCGCGCTTGTAAGAGGCGAGGAGGAATTTCGGCTTCGGAGTCTTCCAGCGGTTGTGCACCCAGAACCAGTCGGCGGGCTGGCGCCGGACCTGACGCTCCAGTGCCTTGTTCAACGCGAGGGTGAGCGTGGCGCTGTCCTGCCCCTTGGTCTCGATGGCGTCGTCGATGACCATGCGCCAGCGGCCGATGCCGTCGGTGTGCATGGCCACGGGCACGAGCGCAGCGCCTGCCCTCATGGCGAGGAGCGCGGGGAGCGAGGTGGTACTGGCGAGACGGCCAAAGAGCGGGCACCACACGCCGGCATCGCCCGCGTGCTGATCCATGAGCACGCCCACGCCGCCGCCCGCGCGCATCATCTCGCACGCGGCGTTGAAGCCCTCCTTGCGCTCGAAGAGCGCGAGGCCGATGCGGCCACGGACCTCGCGCACGTGGCGATCCATGTGGGGATTGCCGAGTTTTTGGTAGATGGTGCCGTTGGAATTCGGAAACACGAGCGGGCCGATTTGCGCGAGCAATTCCCAGTTACCGATGTGGCTGATGACGAAAACGAATCCGCGCTTTTCCGCCTCCAGTCGGTTGATCTCCGCGAGGCCCTCGATGGTGACAATGTCGAGCAGGCGCTCCTGCGGGATGCGTGCGATTTTTTCTGCGGCGAAAAGGTTTCCCACGAGCGTGGTGAAGTGGCGGCGGGCCAGTCTGCGGCGCTCGCGATCGCGCATCTCGGGGAAGGCGATGGTGAGGTTGTGGATGGCCATGCGGCGGTACTTTCCCGCGAGCCAGTAGCCGAGCCAGCCGAGCATGCGCCCGGCACGCACCGCGCCGCCGAGCGGCAGCAGCCCGATGGTATTTCCGAGAGCCCTGTAGAGCCAAAAAACAATCAGCTCCATGGGCTACTTGTTCTTCCAATACATGGTGCGGAAGGGATGCTCGTCCGTGATGTTTCCCTGCACCCCGCCGAGGTTTTCGCGGTAGAACATGATGACCACGTAGTTGAATAACGGGACGATTGCCGCGCCCTCATTGAGCAGCATCGACTCGGCCTCCTGGAAAAGGGCGAAGCGCTTTTTCTGGTCGGGCTCCTGTCCGGCCTTGCGGATGAGGTCGTCGTAGCGCGGGTCGGTCCAGCCGGTGTTGTTGTTGCCGCCGCCCTTGGTGAACATGTCGAGGAAGGTATTGGGGTCCTTGTAATCGCCCACCCACGAGGAGCGGCAGAAATCGAAATCGAGCCCGCTCAGGGTGCTGAGATAGACCGCCCATTCCTGCTTCGCGAGCTGGATATTAACGCCGAGCTCGTTCTTGATCATCGCCTGCAATTCCACGGCCACGCGCTCATCCGTCTCGGCCCTGCTGGTGTAAAGATACTCCACCACGGGAAAGCCCGCGCCGCCGGGGTAGCCCGCCTCTGCGAGAAGTTTCCGCGCCATTGCGTTGTCGTGCTTGATGCCCGGTGGCGGCTGGTAGCCCGCGGTGCCCGGGGGGGTGATCGCATCCGTGGGCGGCTCGCCAGCCTTGGTCACCTTGTCGGTGATGAGTTTTTTGTCGATGACCATGGCGAACGCCTTGCGCACGCGGGGGTCGGTCCACGGTTTGCGCGTGGTGTTGAAGCGGATGAAGTAGGTCGCGAGAACGGGAGTGGCGTGGTAATCGGGCCGCTTTTTCAGCTCGTCGATGAGCGACGTAGGCACGAGCGATTTGTCCATCATCAGGTCCGCCACGCCGCTGTGGTAGAAATTGAACGCAGTGTTTGGCGACGGCGCGGGGAGCAAATCGACCGTGTTCATTTTCACGTTTGCGGCGTCCCAATACTTTTCACTTTTGCGCAGGCGGATGCGGTCGTTTAGCCGCCAGGCCTCCATGGTAAAGGGGCCATTGGTTACTAGCTTGGGCTGGCCCGCGCCGGGCAGCCCATCCTGCGGCCAGTTGCCGGGGCGGATCCACGATTCGCCGCGACGCTCGGCATACTCGATGGAGGCGCGATGCACGGGCATGAGCGTGTAGAAGACGGTGAGATCGAGAAAGAAAGGCGTGGGATTATTCAACTCCACCACGAGGGTCTTTGCATCCACGGCGCGCACGGCCACGGTCTCGGGCTTGGGGCGTGCCTCCTCGCTCTTAGCCTCACCATAGGCTTCCGCGCCGCGGATGTAGTAAAACTGGTAGCGGTAATCGCACTCGGGATCGCGCAGGGCGCGGAGCCAGGACCACACGAAATCCTCGGCGGTGAGTGGGTCGCCATTCGTCCACTGGATGCCGGGGCGCAGATAAAAGGTGTAAGTTTTGCCGTCCTCGCTGATCTTCCATTTTTCCGCCATGCCCGCCTCAGCCTCACCCGTCTCGGTATAGCGCATCAGACCCTCCCACAGGCCATACGCGACGCGGCCCTCGGGCTGGCCGCGAATCTTGGCCGGGTCGATGGAATCGGGCTCGGCACCGTTGATGGCCACGAGGTCCGCGCGCTCCAGAGGTCGCTCGCAGGAGGCGAGCAGGAGCAGCAACAGGCAGGCGAGGAGTCGTATCACGCGGATCACAATGGACAAAATGGCAGCACGTGGCGAGAGGGCAAAGCACGGAATTGTCACAGGGTGGTTGTGCGTGCAGACGACGAGGCC
>JAYUWZ010000330.1:0-4142 GCA_043753265.1 Verrucomicrobiaceae bacterium | reverse complement strand
CCTGGGCCTTGAACTCTGCTGTGTATCGCTTTCTGGTCACGAGTTTCATTCTGTCTTGTTTCCTTATTCGGTGGTCCAGAATTCTCGCTCACCTCAGTCCATGCATTACTGCAAAGAGCGTGTCCACCGTGAGGCTCTCCACCGTCGGCTTCCAATCTTCCCACGTGAGCAGTCGGATAACTGTTCCCGTTCCCACATTCGCCACCTCCGCGCCAGCAAAGCCTGCTCCCGCCCGCATCAGTGCACTCGCATCCTTCCCCGCGAGCCTGGCCGCCAAGCCGCCAGCCAGCTTCCCTGCGCCCCAGTATAGCAGGATCGCGGGCGCGGTTTTGGCCATGGCCGCAAAACCCGCATTATCCACCTCCTGCGCAATCTGCGCTTCATCCACAACGCCCGCAGCCCTCAACTCCTTGTCTCCTGTTGTTGTTTCTCTCCGTTTCACTCTTTCCCGGCGGGAGCAAGATATCCCGCGTCCCAGCCGCCACTCACTACCTCCCTCTCGAGTCCGCCATCGCCTCAATATGCGATTGTAGCGCGACACGCCGCTCATCGAGATAACTCCAAATCTGTTCAGCCATGTCTGTGGTAGAGGCAAGAGAAAAACTCAAGAGTCCGCTCGCACCCCAATAACCAGCTTCTCCCATGTAACTTCATTACTCCACCTCAACCGGCTTCATCAATTGGAGAATTTGAGCGCGAACGGCACTTACACATTCGCTTATTAGCCACAACGCAGATTTTTCATTCTCACCCCTTTTGCACATTAACTCTTTAAGTTTTTGAAAACTTTCGTCTTCAACATTTGCCTCATCAAATCGAAGATGTGCCTCTGCCTGGCGTAGCCAATCCAGCAAAGCGTTTCCCATTTCCTCTACCACATTCTGCGGCACCAGACCTTTTTGTCTTACGGGTCTTAAGCCTTCTTCAATTTGCGGAAGAGACATCCAGATTGACCTAGTGATCAAAAACATGAACTCGACCGCAAAAAACGCCTCATCAAGCTCCTCAAATTCAAATTCTGATTTTCTCGGATCATCGCGAAGGCTGATTTGGAATATTCGCAGCACCTCCACCGCAGGCTCGCATGCGATGAGCTTCGGAAATAAAGTGAGCGTCTCGTGTCGTTCAAAGTAATCTCCTGGTCCAGGTTTACCTTTGTCTTTCCATTCATTTGCGCGGGCACGCATTGCTTCTCCCAGCGCACTGTTTAATAATACCTCTAATAGATGGAGACCAGGGTGTGGCGATCCATCCTCGGTAAGACTCCGGGAGGCGATCTCGAAACCCTTCAGAAATACTTTGTCGGGACTTACGTACCAATGGATTGGTCTCATGGATTTAGCCTATAGTTCGGTCACGATTCAGCAATTATATTTGCGGTTAGATTTTTATTTGTTCCTTCGCTTTCCTTTCAAGCCAGCCCGGACTTCCTTCATTCTTTTTTCAACCCTTTCCACTGCAGTCGCAAGCATTGGACTCCATTTTCGGGGATCTGTTGCAGCCTGACTCATCCGGCCCATGGCCATCTCAAGCCAGGAATGGATTTTATCGACTGCTCGAAATGTAGCCGCCTCAGACATTTCACCCCGGGAGCGCAATTGCACAAGTTGACGGACAAGTTCCCCCATAAATGGGAAAGGCTTCACATCATGCAAACCTTTTGTGATGGCTGACTCTGTCTCTTTTGCATCGCTGCCCGCGTATTGAGGGTGTTTGCCAATTTTTCCTTTATACGCACTCAGCGAATCCAGAATTAATTGCATGCCTTGGGGGCTTTCCTTTAATTCCGCAATAATACGTGCCGCTTGATCTACCAGAAAACTCCCCTTGCGCCTCTTCCCACCTCCTCGCTCATATGCATCACGCAGCGAATCATCGTCGGCGGCATGGGTAAACTCTTCATCCACCGCATTGGCAAGGATCTCCCGATTATACTCTTTCGGGATACGTTCCGGCACATACCGGAATTTGCCATCGATCGACTCTACAGCCCACTTTTCCGGCCCGAGCCCCTGCCTGTCGGCCTCCTCGATTGAAAGCTCCATGGGTTCTGTTCCGAGCAGACGGAACTGCTCTTCCAACCCCTTCACCATGCTTCTTAGCTGATTCTTCTGGTTTCCCCGGGATAGGTTCAAAGCTCCCTGCACACTCCCTCCCAAAACCGGTGTCACTGTCGCAGTGTCCACCAGTGCTTTGCCCAGGTTATAGTTCGGGTTGATGACTTTTTGCACTGGTGCCTGCCCAATCGTCACCAAGCTTTCCTCACCCGTCTCCAGCCCGGCTCCCTTCGCGAGCGCTTTTATCCCTTCCATAAATCCACGCTTCGTAGTCCCAAATGCCACGATTGCCTCGGACCCCGTTTTTCCAAAGGCGGCCGTGATTACTGCTTCTGGCAACGCCTTGAGCACACCCAACCATCGTGCTTTCCACGGGCTGAAATCGGCCTCTTTGGCCTCCACAAAAGTGGAACCCATGCTCTGCGCCGCTTGAGTCGCAAGCACCCGGCCCATTGCAGCCCGGCTCACGGCCTGCTGCCCCAGCCGGACAACCCTTCCCGCTCCTTGCAACACCCCGCCCGAGGCAACTGTCGGCGCAAGGCCCACTACGCCCGCGGAGAGCTTGTTGAGCCATGTCGCACCGCCAAGCCCCTCCGCCACCCCGGCAGCCTTCTTCGCCGCTTCCGAGGAAATGCTCGCATAGTCATCCGTGGGCAATCCGAGAAAGCTCAGGAAACCCCAGAATCCCTTCCCAATTTCATGGAATGCGCCGCCCGCTCCACTGGCGATTTGCATCTGCCTTTGCACCGATGCTGGAGCTTGCTTTCGAAACCGCTCCACCAGTTCACCCGCGGATGCTGTATTCCAATCCGCCTGTCCCCGTCTGCCAGCAACCAGCACGTTTCCTCTTCCCCGTCGATAACTTGGCGTGCCCATTAGCCACTCCTTGAAAGCTGGCGATGCAAGCAGTGCTTCGTAGAGGCCCTCTCCGATCTCGTCGCGCACCGCGATGCGTTTGCCCACGGCGCGTTGCTTGGCGCCTGCGCTTGCATGGGTGGACTCGATTGCCTTGTTCCACGCCGCCTCGTCAAATGCAAAGGCAGGCCGCACCACCACCTCGCCATTGGATAACACATTAGCGTCGGGAAACCGCTTGTTCTCTCCGTCATACTCACGCGTAAAATCCATTTTCGCCGCATCCGCCATACCCCTCCTCACATCCTCGGCAGACATATCGCGATGCTCCGCAAGCACTCTCTCAAATTCGCCCTCTCGAAGCGGATACGCCTTCAGCCAGCGCATGTAGCTGCCAGTGTCCTGCCAGTAATGCAGCCTCGCCAGTTTCGCAGCAGCGCGCGCATTTCGCTCGACTCTATCTGCAATCACCGGGGCCTCACTTTCCTCCATGTCTTGCATTGCCGGGGTCATGGGTGGCCGCTTGACCCGTCCTCTATCCATGGGTGCAACATAGCGCCCAGTCAGCTCCCCATTTGCACCGGCCTCCCATTGCACCCCATCCTTTCTATTCCGCTTCCATGTGGGCACCCCATCTTTGCGCTCGCGCAATGCGAGGGGCTGCGCCGGCAGCCTGGAATATCCCCCCTGCGTCTGGTCCACAACGCCGGACACTGAATCATTCGTTTTGCCCACACCCAGTCCGCCTTGGGATTTGCGCAGGCTGTCTTTCTTTTCCAAAAACGAGGAGTGCGCTTCTTCTGCTGCGGCTTCCTTTTCAGCGCGTAGGCTGGCTGCAGTTCTCCACTCCTGCTCTGCAATTCCCACTTGGCCGCGGTTTGCCCCATGTCGGATCCGCTGCCCATCGCCAGTATCGCCTGCAACGCTGAGCGACTGTGCTTCCGCCTGAAGCCGCTTCCATCGTTCTTCCAAGTCTCTCTCCCGTGCAGCAACAGCATCCAGTTCCTTGCGTCGCGCCGCCCAATGCTGGCCTGATTCCACGAAGGCTTTGCGTTGCAGGAAACCGGCATCCCGCCCGGGCTGCGCCACCGCAGTATCATTCACCACTGGAGCAGCCTGAACCACAACGGGCGCTCGTGAAACAGCAGCCTCCTTATCTAGTTCAATACCCGAAGTTTCACGGGGGTGCGCAATCTGCGCAGCCAAAGTTGGTAATGCTTTTTGCATCGC
>JAYUWZ010000329.1:0-1815 GCA_043753265.1 Verrucomicrobiaceae bacterium | reverse complement strand
CCGGCATGGAAGACCTTCGACGACTGACCTACACGGAGATGGTGCTGAAGGAAGTCATGAGGCTTTATCCTCCCGTATACATTCTCCTGCGAGAGCCGGTCGCGGATGTGGAGCTCGGCGGTTTTTCCTTTCCCAAAGGGCAGATGCTTTTTCTTTGTCCGTGGATGCTCCATCGGGATCCGCGGAACTTCAAAAATCCCGCCGCATTCGATCCGGAGCGATTTGCCCCGGACGCCGCTGAGGCCATTCCCGAGAGTGCCTATATCCCCTTTGGGGCCGGCCCCCATTCATGCATCGGCCGGGAATTCGGAGTGCTGGAAGCACTGATGATCGTATCACTCTTCGCACAGAAATTCGATATTGAGGCTCCACCCAGCCGGTCGATGGAGCCGGAGGCTCTGATTACCCTGGCGCCGCGCCATGGCGTGAAGATGACGCTCCACCCTCGCAGCTCGAGGACCTCACCATCGCCGGGAGGCCAGCCACTATGAACGCAACCCGGAAGCGGCTTCTGGTTCAGTTCGCCATTGTGTGGGGATGGACGTCGGCCCTTTACACGATTTACCAGATCACGAACCGCTATCACCTGATTCCTCCACGAACGCTCCCCCTCACAGCCCTGGATGACCTCATCCCCTTCTGGCCCTGGACAGTGGTCCCCTACTTCATTTTGATCGGAGGGATGTACCTCCCAGCGTTCCTGCGGGACCGCCCATTTTTCCTGCGAATCATGTGCGCCCTGACCGTCGGCGTGCTCATCAACTACACCGTCTTTGCCCTCTGGCCCACGACGTTCCTGCGTCCACCCGCTCCGACGGGAACGGCGTTTTACGACGACTGGTATCGCTGGCTGACGGTCATCGACACCCCGGCCAACTGCTTCCCTTCAGGCCATATCACAGCCCCCGCCATAGGATGCTGGGCACTGGCCCGCGAGAACCCGCGGCATCGCTGGCTGATTGCCGTGGTCTTCGTGCCATTCGCCCTTACGATCCTCACGACCAAGCAGCATTACGTGTGGGACCTTTTCGGCGGACTGGCCACCGCTGCCATAGGGATCTTCGCAACGCGCAACATGCGGCAGACTCCCGGTGTATAGTGAGATTACTTGGGGGGAGCGATGGCTCCGAGAGTAGGACTCGAACCTACAACCGATCGGTTAACAGCCGATTGCTCTACCATTGAGCTATCTCGGAATCTCGACTTGCGAGGGGCGGCGAAAATACGGATCGCGCGCCGCACATCAAGCGTTTTTTCGAGTAGAATTTTCCGCCTCTGGAAAATGGCCCAATCCTACCGCCAGTTTTGCCAGTGCTTCAAGGGGCTGGGGGGTCTGTTCCACGTCGAGCCATTCGTATCCGCGCTCGCGGCGAAACCACGTGAGCTGGCGCTTGGCATATTGGCGCGTGGCCACGGTGATGGCCTCCTTGCACGCCTTGATTGAAATCGTGCCCGCCAGCAACGCGCGGATTTCGCGCAGGCCAAGCATCTGGCCTGCGGTGGGGCCGACTGCGCTCTCGCTCACTGCGGCCACCTCTTCCACCACCCCGGCGGCAAACATCGCCTCGGTGCGGGCTGCGATGCGCTCCAGCAGCGATTCGCGCGGGCGGGTGAGGATGACGCCATGCACGGCGGGCTCGTGGTCCCATTCGCCGCGCTGCGCGGAAAAGGGCCGCCCTGTCTGAATGCACACCTCCAGTGCGCGGATGACCCGGCGTGGGTTCTTTTCATCCACTTTTGCAGCGGGGTCGAGGGCGCGCAGGCGCTCCACCAAGGCGGGCAGCGGCTCGGCTTCCAGCTCCGCACGCAGTGTGG
>JAYUWZ010000328.1:0-4144 GCA_043753265.1 Verrucomicrobiaceae bacterium | reverse complement strand
GCGACAAGCTCCCGACAGCCTCCGCGCTCGACAAGGTGATCGTGGCATTTGCCGGCCCGCTCTTCTCCTTCCTGCTGGCGCTGGCGCTCGGCAGCGTGGTTTGGGCGATCGGCCGGCCCAGTCATCAGGCAGAGAAGACTACCGTGATCGGGTACGTGCTGCCGGATGGGCCGGCAGGCAAGGCCGGGCTGAAGCCGGGCGACAAAATCCTCGCGATCGATGACAACCCCGTCACGCGGTTTTCCGGTCCCATCAATTCAGTGATCTGGCACATCATGCGGAGCGAGCGGGAGAACATCGACTTTCTGATCGAGCGTGACGGGCAGAAGATGAACATCCAGTCGGGCTTTACCCGCGAGGAGACGGAAGGGTGGAGGAGGAAGCCAATGCGCAAGGTGATGATCGGCCCCATGTTCATCCCGGAGGTGGGAGCTCTCGTGCCCGGCCGCGAGGCGGAGAAGGCCGGCCTGCTGGTGGGCGATCTCGTGAAAGAGGCGAACGGGGTGCCGATCTTCTCTCGGGACGACATGATAGACATCGTGCAAAAAGCGCCCCTTGCCGCGGTCGATTTGAAGGTGGAGAGGAACGGTGCGCTGTTGCCGATCTCGCTTACGCCTGCCTCCGCTCTTTACGAGACGATCGATTGGGGACGGATCGTTACCGAGTACCCGACTCCATGGAGGCAGGTGAAGGATGCGGTGCAGGCGATCGGCAACATGATCGGCGCGCTTTTCTCGTCGAAGAGCGATGTGAAGGTGCAGCATTTTTCCGGGCCGGTCGGGATCATGAAGGTTTATTCCCAGCTCTTCGATCTGCCCGAGGGATGGAAGCTGGCGATCTCCTTTTCGGTCTTCTTCAACGTGAATCTGGCGCTGCTGAACATGCTGCCTTTCCCTGTGCTGTATGGCGGGCACATCACGCTGGCGATCGCTGAAGCGGTGCGGAGGAAGCCGGTGAACCCGCGCGGGCTGGAGATGGTGCAGACGGCGTGCGCTGTGATGATCATCGGGTTCATGGTGTATGTGACGTTCTTTGATCTGGGCGAGTTTTTGCCGAAACGGGCGGCGGTGCCGGTGCCGTCGGCTGCGCCGAAGTAGGAGAAGGCGGGGGCGTGCTCTCGAAGGCGGCTTGCGCTTCGGTGTGCGCCTGGCACAGTGGGGACTGTTCCATGCTGTACGCTCCTTCGCTTTTCACCTACCTGCGCCGGCCGACTCGCGAGGTCCGCGTGGGGCGCATCGGAGTGGGCGGCCGCAACCCGGTGCGGGTGCAGAGCATGATCACCTGCGACACGATGGACACCGAGGCGAGCATCGCCCAGACGCTGGACCTCGCGGCGGTGGGGTGCGAGATCGTGCGCATCACCGCGCCCACGGTGAAGGATGCTGCGAATCTCGAGCACATCGTCGCGGGCCTGCGCGCCCGCGGCTGCCACGTGCCCATTGTGGCGGATATCCACTTCAAGCCCGTCGCCGCCATGGAGGCCGCGAAGTGGGTGGAGAAAGTACGCATCAACCCCGGCAATTTCGCCGATAGCAAAAAGTTCAACGTCCGCGAGTACACTGACGCGGAGTACGACGCCGAGCTCGGCCGTATCCGTGAGCGCTTCTCGCCGCTCGTGCAGTTTTGCAAGGAGCACGGGCGCGCCATGCGCATCGGCACGAATCACGGCTCGCTCAGCGACCGCATCATGAACCGCTACGGCGACACGCCGCTGGGTATGGTGGAGAGCGCGCTGGAATTCGCACGCATCGCCCGCGACCTGGATTACCACGCCTTCGTCTTCAGCATGAAGTCGAGCAACCCCAAGGTGATGATCGAGGCGTATCGGTTGCTCGCTGCGAGGCTCGAAGAACTTGAGGAGTCAGAGGTCAGGAATCAGGGGTCAGGAGTCGGGAGTCAAGAGTCGGCGCGCGGTTTGACCCCTGATTCCTGTCTCCTGACTCCTGATTCCTGTCTCCTGACTCCTAACTCCTGGCTCTACCCTCTCCACCTCGGCGTGACCGAGGCTGGCGACGGCGAGGATGGGCGCATCAAATCCGCCATCGGCATCGGCTCGTTGTTGTCGGATGGCATTGGCGACACCGTCCGCGTATCGCTCACTGAGGATAGTGTGCATGAGATTCCCGTGGCCCGCGCACTGGTGGAGTTGATTGGCGGCGAGGCTGCCGCTGCGTGCGACGTGGTCGCCGCCAGCGCGGAGCCCGCTCCGAGTTTTGATCCTTTCAGTTACGAACGCCGCGCCAGCGAGCGCCTGCAATCGGGCGCTGCTGCCCTCGGGGGCGAGGAGCCCGTACGGGTGGCCGTGCGCCCTGAGACCCATGCGCAGATTTCCCACAAGCTGGATCGCCTCGGTGATTTCCAGCCCGAGCTGGTGGTGCAGGGAAGTGATTGCCTCACGCTCGACCCGCGCGACGACGCAGCCATCGCCGCCTTCAATGCGCGGTCCGAGCCCACTCTCGTCACGGTTACTGACGGTCTCGACCTTCCCATCATCCCCGCCTTTCGACTCCTCGCAGCGCGCATCGATACGAAGCACCCCATCCTGCTGAAAGACGTGCTCACTCCGTCGCAGGATCCAGAGGCCAGTTTCGAGCCTACCCTCCTTCGCGCAGCCGCGCA
Organism: Verrucomicrobiaceae bacterium; assembly: GCA_043753265.1. Taxonomy (GTDB): domain Bacteria; phylum Verrucomicrobiota; class Verrucomicrobiia; order Chthoniobacterales; family Chthoniobacteraceae; genus SXWH01. The sequence continues at coordinate 1,525 of JAYUWZ010000328.1, read as the reverse complement.
TCTCGGCTCGCTGCTCTGCGATGGCATCGGCGACGCCGTGCTCGTGCAGGGCGAACACGGCCCCGGCCAGTCGCTGCGCCTCGCATGGAATATCCTGCAAGCCGCGGGATGCCGCGTCTTCAAGACCGACTATGTGGCCTGCCCGAGCTGCGGGCGCACGCTGTTTAATTTGCAGGAAACCACCGCCCGCATCAAGGCGGCGACCTCGCACTTGAAAGGCGTGAAGATCGCCATCATGGGCTGCATCGTTAATGGGCCCGGCGAAATGGCCGATGCCGATTTCGGCTACGTCGGCGGCGCACCCGGCAAAATCAACCTCTACGTCGGCAAGAAAGCGGTGAAATTCAACATCCCGCAGACCGAGGCCGTCGACCAGCTCAAGGACCTCATCCGCGAGCACGGCAAGTGGGTCGAGGCACCCGAGGCAGTGGCTGCGCAGTAGTCCGGGGCAAAGGTTTCGTGCTCATCATAAGGGAATTTGCCCATGGCCGGGCAGCGGCTTCTTCGCTATGTATTCTCAGATGAAGCCCATTTCGATATTCGCCCTTCCCGCATTCCGTTCAGTGGTTGCAGCCGTCGCAATGCTCCAAGGGGCCTCGCTGATCGCACAGGAACTGCCATACAAGATGGTCCTCAAATCCGACCTCAAAATGGATATCGGCGGCAAAAAGCAGGCCATCGTTGCGAACACGGAGTTGAATTACACGTGGACGGTCGAAGGCCTGAAGCAGGACCTGTCGTTTGATTCGATGTCCGTCATGGCGCTCAACAACGGCAAGGAGATGATGAAGACCGAGATGAGCAAGGCCAGATTCTCGATGTCCGAAGCGGGCGGAAAGCCAGTCGAGGTTCTGTTCGCCGACGCCCCCGCGGAGTTGAAGGCGTCGATGACGGATGGATTTGGAGTGCCGGTTTTCACAAGGCATTTCGATGCGAGCGGCGCACAGGTTTCGACGCAAACCACGGCGAAAGCGGGCGCGAGTGATCTCGTGGAAAATGGCATCATCGTGAATGGCCTGCTTTTTCACCCCTTGCCGGGCGCAGGGCATTCCTGGGAAGCCGACACCCAGATGAGCATGGGCAATGGCGGCTATGCCAAGGGAAAGCTGACCTACAAGAAAGTGGCGGGGACGAAATACGCGGTCAGCGGCACGCTTACCAATGCGCACCACCAAAAAGAGGGGAACCCTGTGGCAGTGGACAAAACCAAGTATGTAGTGACGGGCGAGCAGAGCTATGACGAAGCATCGAAATCGTGGACGTCGGGGAAGTTCAAAATCGACGTGAATTTTGAGATGAACGCCGCGGGCAAGCTCGTCGGAAAGGCCAGCGGGACAATGGAGGCCACCATGCAGCGACGCAAATAGCAGCACCCTATTTGCGTTTCATACGGGCAATCTGGGGTGTGATCTAAAGTATGGGTAGTGCGGGAGGTAAAGTTGGAATGGGCACGCACAAACCTACGCTAGTTTTTGGAGTGCGGCAGCCCTCTGCCGCTTTGGATGGTGGGCGTAGGCGGGGGCGG
>JAYUWZ010000327.1:0-1817 GCA_043753265.1 Verrucomicrobiaceae bacterium | reverse complement strand
CCTCGCAAAGATTCGCTCCATGCCGGGCGATGCCCGCGAGATGCTCATGCCCGCGGTGATGGCTCGCTGGGCCGAACTCGATCCCAAGGCTGCGGGCGACTACATCGTCTCGCTCAACGACCGCAATGGCCGCGACCGTGCCATGCGCTACGTCATTGCCGCTTGGGCGGAAAAAGACCCCGCCGCCGCCAAACAGTGGGCGCTCAATTTGCCGCCCGGTTTTCATCGCACGAACGCAGTGCAAAGCCTTGTCTCCGCGATGGCCAAGCGCGACCCGCGCGAGGCGCTCGCCTTTGTGCAGGGCCTCCCGCCGGATGGCCGTACCGACAACGCCTACGAGACTGTCTTTTCCGCATGGGCGCAGACCGACGGGCGTGCCGCTGCGCAATTTGCGCTCGACCTCCCCAAGAATGGCAACCGCGAGCGCGCCATTCGGTCCGTCGCCTACCGCTGGGCGCAATCGAATCCTGCCGAGGCGTTCGCGTGGGCCAAGGACATCCCTGAGAACGGACTGAAGCGCGATGCGCTGAATGGGGTCGTGGAAACATGGGCAGCCGCGGACCCCGAAGGCGCGAAAACCGCAGTGCTCGCGCTCGCGGAAGGCGACCTGCGCAATCGCGGGGTGAGCACCATCATCGGCCGGCTCGCCGCCACCAATCCCGACGCGGCAAAGTCACTGCTCGCGGAATTGCCCGAGGGGCAATCGCGCAACTGGGGCACGCGCGTATTGATCGAAAACTGGTCTTACACCGACGCGAAAGCCGCTGGAGAATATCTCTCCCAGGTGGAGGATCCCCGCACCCGCAACGAAATGGGCCGCCAAATCGGCACCCAGTATGCACGGCAGGATTTGCAGGCCTCCATCAAATGGGCGGAATCGCTCGATGAGGACATGCGCCGCAATGCCTTCAGCGGCATCGCTGGCACCTGGGGCAACCAGGATCCCAAGGCCGCGCTGGAGTATTTTGCCTCCAACCAACTCATGAACGAGGAGGGCACCATGGTGAACCAGGTCCTCCCACGCTGGGCTTCGCAGGACTCCGCAGCAGCCCTCGAATGGGCTAACGGGCTGCCCGATGGAAAATTGAAGGATCGCGCCGTGAGCAACGTGATCGGCAGCATGGCGGATAACGACCCGCGCGGAGCCGCCGGGATGATCGCCAGGCTCTCCGTGGATGCACAGGACGACGCCGCCGGAAATCTCGCAGGCCGCTGGGTCAGCCGTGACCCGGGTGCCGCCTCGCAGTGGGCTGCCTCCCTTCCCGAAGGCGACGTGAAGAGCAAGGCCGTGCGCAATCTCGTGGAAAACTGGGCACAACGGGACATCGGCAAAACCGCCGCCTGGCTCGAACGTCTGCCCGCCAGCAACTCGCGCGATGCAGCCGTGTTCCAGTTTTCGCGCCAGGTCACCGAAGCCGACCCCGCCGGGGCCGCCGCGTGGGCAGTCACGATTGGCAATTTCGAGCAGCGTGAAAACGCCATGGAGCGCATCTACCGCCAGTGGGCGCGCCGCGACCTCGCCGCCGCCCAGGATTTCATCTCCGCCACCCCCGGCGTATCGCCCGAGATGAAGCAAAAGCTGCTCACCACGCCGCAGAAGGCGCGGTAGTCGCGCCAGCAAGTCGCGCGAACGCTGGTCGGATATGGCGCACAGCTGGAAACGAATTTCGGCAGAGTCCGCTCCCCTATCACTGTCATGTTGATGGAGCTTTGAGCGACTGATTCGAGCGGAGCGAGAAAGCCTGCCGCAGGCATACGCCTCTGGCGTATTTCCTCGTTCGTTACCATCTGCCCGAAGGGCGAACGAAGTGAGGCAA